>JAITIZ010000627.1 GCA_031279215.1 Planctomycetaceae bacterium | reverse complement strand
ATAATTTTTTGCTGCCGCCCTTACAGGGCTTTGGTGTGTTATATTTTTTCCGTAGGGCGTTGCCCTACGCTAATGCTGATTGCCCTTTCAGGGCGAGTTTAGTTTAAAACGAATACCGAAATTTAAAGTGTAATGAGTATACTCATCTTTTTACCTATTTTTAATACATTGTCCGGTCTTGTTTTTGGTTCCAGATATTGAAGAGATCGGCGCACATTTTTTTGTCGATAATTTGTGGTTGAAGGAGCGGACTATCGGCAATTCCTTCCATTAATTGGTAAATAAATTCGTCATCAAAACCTCCGATTGTTGAATCATGCCGGTCTGCTCCGAAATAGAGTTTTCTAATTCCCGCCCAGTGAATCGCCGCCAAACACATCGGGCATGGCTCACAAGTACTGTAAATTTCACAATCAGAAATATTGAAACGTCCTAATTTTGCGGCTGCCTTGCGAATTGCAACAATTTCCGCATGGGCAGTGGGATCGTTTGTACCAAGCACTTCATTGTGAGCAACCGCAATCACCTCGCCCTCCCGAACGATCACCGCTCCAAAAGGACCGCCTAAATTCTTATTCATACCTTCTTGGGCAGCCTCGTATGCTAATTGCATATATTTATTCATTGATTATAATTTTAACCGTTTATTATTGTGAATCTTGATAAATTCCGGCATTCATTTACCGTATTGCCGAACATTTGACAACTGTACAATCATACCGTAACATTCCTTGATTTTCAACACGTTCACCAGAATTATTCGTCTTACGCCGCCGGGACGCGGCGCGGTTGCAACAATATTGTTGCACGGTTCCGATGCACTGAATATTTTGAAACGGCATTGGACAGGTCAAGAACTTCGTGTTACCAATCAACCGTTGTTCGGACGTTTTCGCTTGGAAATGCTCGGACAAGATGAAGAAATCGTTGTTCATCTCTCAAATCAAAACGAAATCGAAATTCATTCGCACGGCGGTGAAATTGTTGTTTCGGAAATAGAATCAACCCTCATTCAAAGCGGAGCCTGTTCCGTTTCATGGCAAGAATTTTTTTGCGCCGGCAAAACACAATGCGAATTAGCATTACAATTACTTCCGTTTGCTCCCACTGAATACACCGCACAAATTTTACTCGATCAGTATAACGGAGCCTTAAATCGGGAATGGACTGAAATTGAAAAACTTAAAGACGAAACTCTAAAACAGCAACGACTTAACCGGTTAAAAGAAAACGCAAAAATCGGAAAACATCTTGTTCATCCGTTTCGGGTTGTCCTTGCCGGAGCAAGTAATGCAGGAAAAAGCAGTTTATTCAATGCGATTCTTGGTTTTCAGCGGAGTATTGTGAACGTTATTGCCGGAACCACGCGGGATATTGTTTCTTACCGGACAGCATTGGACGGATTTCCTGTTATATTTTATGACACGGCGGGTTTTCGGGAAACACAACTCGAATTGGAACTGCAAGGAATTGAACGTTCCCGACAATCCATCGCTCATGCCGATTTGCTTGTTTGGGTAATTGATTTGACTGTTCCTGAAACCAAACAACCCGTCATACCCAATATCGAAAATATATTACTTTGTTTTAACAAAATTGATTTGATAAATCCAAACAATTTAAATAATCGGGAAAAACAAATCATTGCAGAAAAAAAACTTATTGTCAGTGCCGTAACCGGACAAGGTATTGAAATATTACTGGAACAGATTATTCGCTGTTTAGTTCCGAACCCGCCGAACCCGCTTGAAGCGGTTCCGCTCGAAGCGGTTCCGCGTGAGTTATTTTTTCATACACTGTTGACGCTTTGATTATCACCGCTACAATAGTTGAGATTCTATTTTCATGCCGATTGAAGTCGGCATAATTACACTTTACACATCTTTTAAATAGATTAAAGAGGCAACTTATTATGGCAAAGTACGTTTATAGTTTTGGTAAAGACGGAACAGACGGCGACGCAACTATGCGGAATCTTCTTGGCGGAAAAGGGGCGAATTTAGCTGAAATGGCTAAAATCGGTCTGCCTGTTCCATCGGGTTTTACCATTACTACAGAAGTTTGTACCTATTTTTATGATCACGGCCGAACTTATCCGCCTGAACTTCAGGAACAGGTTAGTGAGGCAATGAAAAAAATTGAACACACCATGAACAAGAAATTCGGTGATACAAAGAATTTACCGCTTCTTGTTTCTTGCCGATCTGGTGCGCGGGAATCCATGCCGGGGATGATGGACACCGTTCTCAATATCGGTCTCAACGATAAAACCGTCGAAGTTCTCGCCGAAAAATCCGGTGATCCACGTTTTGCGTGGGATTGTTACCGTCGTTTTGTCCAAATGTACGGTGATGTTGTTCTTGAAATGAAACCCAAAAGTAAAACGGATATTGACCCGTTTGAAGAACTGCTCGAAAAGAAAAAAGAAAAAGCCGGTGTTAAACTCGACTCCGAACTTAAACCGGAACATCTTAAAGAACTCGTCAAAGAGTTTAAGGCTGCGGTTAAAAAACAAACCGGTAAAGATTTTCCCGATGATCCGATGGAACAAGTTTGGGGCGGCATCGGTGCGGTGTTTGGGTCTTGGATGAATGACCGTGCTATGGTTTATCGCCGAACTTACGGTATTCCACACGATTGGGGGACAGCCGTGAATGTTCAGGCAATGGTGTTCGGTAATATGGGCGACGATTGTGCTACCGGAGTTGCCTTAACCCGAAACGGCGCAACCGGTGTTCCGGGGATCACCGGCGATTATCTTATCAATGCTCAAGGTGAAGATGTGGTTGCTGGGATCCGGCTGCCCAAAAAGATTGAAGATTCACTCAGCAAGGATATGCCCAAAGTTTGGGAACAATTCGCTGATGTGGCAATGAAACTTGAAAATCATTATCGTGATATTCAAGATATTGAGTTTACGATTGAGCGGCAAAATCTTTGGATGCTCCAAACCCGTAATGCAAAACGAACCGGTTTTGCGGCTGTTCGTGCTGCGGTGGATATGGTCAACGAAGGTCTGATTACTCCGGCTGAAGCCATCGCCCGAATTCCCGCCAACGATGTTACCCAACTCCTTCAACCAATTTTCAGCGGAACCGGTCTAAAAGGAAAAACATCGATTGCCAAAGGTATTGCGGCTGGTCCTGGTGCAGCCACCGGACAAATTTGTTTCCAACCCGATGATGCCGAAGCAATCTGGCAAAAAGACAATAACGCTAAAATTGTTCTTGTTCGCCGTGAAACAACACCGGAAGATTTGCGTGGTATGAAGGTTGCGCAAGGTATTCTGACTTCATTCGGCGGTGCCGCTTCACATGCCGCATTGGTCAGTCGTCAAATGGGAAAGGCTTGTGTTTGCGGTTGTGACGGAATCGTGATCGACTACAAAGCCGAAACAATGACTGTTGGTAACAAAGTGTTCAAAAAAGGCGATTGGATTTCTGTTGACGGCTTTACCGGCAATGTTTATGAAGGTCAAGTTCCGACTTCACCGTCTGAAATTTTGCAAGTCTTGTTTGAAAAATCGCTCAAACCTCAAGACGCTCCGTTGTATCAATGTTTCCAACAATTGATGAGTTGGTCTGATCGTTACCGAAAACTCGGTATCCGAACCAATGCGGACAATCCCAAAGAAGCGGAACGAGCCATTGCGTTCGGAGCGGAAGGAATTGGTTTGACTCGGACGGAACACATGTTTTTTGACCGAATTGATGATTTCCGTCGGATGATTCTTTCGGAAAATGTTGAAGATCGTGAAAAGGCGTTGGAACCGTTGCTCAAATATCAACGTGAAGATTTCGAGGGAATTTTCCGTGCGATGAATGGTCGTCCGGTTACTGTCCGACTTCTTGATCCGCCGCTTCACGAATTTGTGCCGCACGAAGCCAAAGAACAGGAAGAACTTGCCAAAAAAATTGGTATTAAAAAGGAAAAGATTGCGGAACGGGTTCACGAACTTGCCGAATCGAATCCGATGCTTGGTCATCGTGGTTGCCGACTTGGGATTGTGTATCCCGAAATCACACAAATGCAGGCTCGCGCAATTTGTGAAGCGGCAGTCAATGTGATGAAGGAAGGAATTGATGTCCATCCTGAAATCATGATTCCGTTGGTTGGTAACATCACGGAATTTCGTAATCAGGAGAAGATCATTCGTGAAACCGCTGCAAAGGTGTTTAAGGAAAAAGGTGTTACGGTGGATTATTTGGTTGGAACGATGATTGAAATTCCGCGTGCAGCCGTCACCGCTGATGAAATTGCGAAAGGCGCAGAGTTCTTCAGTTTCGGCACCAACGACCTAACACAAACAGGACTGGGTATTAGCCGTGACGATTACGGGGCGTTCATCAACCAATATCAAGAGTTGGACATTTTCCCCGCTGATCCGTTCCAAACATTGGATCAAGACGGAGTTGGTCGGCTCATCAAGATAGCGATTGTCGGCGGTCGTGAAACACGTCCAGACATTAAACTGGGCATTTGCGGCGAACACGGCGGTGATCCGGCTTCGGTGAAATTCTGTCACAAAGTCGGTTTGAACTACGTGAGTTGCTCACCGCTTCGTTTACCGGTTGCCCGACTTGCCGCCGCCCAAGCCGCCATTCAGGAAAAGAAAGAAAAAGACACCGCAAAGAAATAGGAACCTATTTATTGAATACAGGTTGAACCTGATCGTTAATGTTCCTAAATTTTTCCGTCTGGAACCAATGGGACAGAAGGGACAATAAAGACAAGAGGTATTTCTAATAACACTATTTTCTAAAACGAAAATTTGATTTAAAGATTAGTGTTCCTCTTGCTCTTTATGTTCCTGATGTCCCTACTGTTTTTTGTGTACGGACAAATGGAACAAAAATCCTTCAATAAAAAACACCTGTGATAAAAAATGGATTTTTAGAGATTTCCA
>JAITIZ010000430.1 GCA_031279215.1 Planctomycetaceae bacterium | reverse complement strand
GTCGTCTCGACTGCACATTGCCTATAAAAAGTGCAGGCGAGACGCCTGCGTTCCTCCTAATATTAGTTTTTAGAAGTTACCTTAAAAAGGGTTTTGAAAATAATTTTTCTATCTTTGTAGTATATCAGTGGAATTTTTATTTTGTGATCACGCTCACGGAACAAGTCCCGCAGGGACGAGATTATTGATAGTTGATAGTTGATAGTGGATAGTTGATAGTGGATAGTTGATAGTTGATAGTTGATAGTTGATAGTGGATAGTGCCGCAAGCGGAATTATTGCCGTTTAGGTAGTAATCCGCTTGCGGCACTCCACTATCCACTCTCCACTATCAACTATCCACTACTCTCACGCCCCTAGCAGGGTTAAGATCGAAAAACAAAAATTTCACGGATAGATTACAAACTTTTTAAAATAATCTGCGAAAATCTGCGTCCTCCGCGGACGAATCTACATTATCTGCATCTGCAGACAAAAATAGACGATAACAATTGCTCTTGATTTGATTGGGAAAAATAGATATTATCCGGTTCAATGTTTCTCTTGCTTCGGCAGAAGGGTAATTTGGGGGATTTTCACAAACCGGTACAATGTCCATTTCATTTCATAAATTCAATATTTTTGGGCTTTTGATTGGGGCTGTTCTGATTTTGGCACAACTCCCAACTTCCGCACAATCAACAACACCCGAACCCCAAAAAATTACCCCACAACCCCAAACCACCGAACCAATTGTTTATCGGGTTCAAACACAAGAGATTCGCAAAATCGAAGAACAACTTCAAAACCGGTTTGCCAAAAATACCGATTTCTCCGTAACAATCAAACCGGATTTTGAACCGAATACTTATCGTGTTTGTGTTCTTGCGGGGGAATCGGTTCACCAAAAAATTCCTGAAATTCTTCATCAATACGCTGTTTTACTGCCCAAAAACAACGGAAAATCACTTGTTTATACGGAACCTCGACAAACTCCGGTTTTTCAATCTTCAACTCCTCCTTCGTCGTCTTCAACTCCTCCTTCATCGTCTTCAACTCCTGCTTCGTCGTCTTCAACATCTTCTTTACCTTCTCCGACTCCTTTTTCGCCGCCTTCAACATCTTCTCTAACATCAACATCAACATCATCACAACAATCAGTTCTTATTGCGATGCCGTCGGTTTCTCCTCATTCGGCGGAATCGGAAATGGGACATCCGGTTTTGCCGGTTTCCGCTCCGTTGGTTCCGCTGCCGCCGGTAACTCCCGCAACCTCCTCCGGTTCTTCCGGTCTCGTGCAAGCCTTACCCTTACCAATTCCGGAAAATTCCCAACCTTATAATCATGCCTATAACCATGATTCCGGTTACAACTCCAATTATGAAGATCAATTACGCGATTCATTTACCCCAACGAATGTCTCAATGGCTCAAATTGAACAAACAGTTCGGGTTTTGCTCGGAGCCAAAATTGCGGAAATGAGTCCGAGTCGGTTATTGGTTACGGTTGAACGAAACCGAATCCGGCGGCAATGTACTTTGGAGGTCGATTGGGACAACAACCGTTTTTTGATCATCGGCGACCGAATTTTTTGCGATCAGATCGTTCAATTGATTAACGCCATCGATCAACCCAAATCTCAACACGGTTGGGAACGCCGTTTTGTTCCGCTTGCCAATGTTAAATCGGAATCAATTGCGAAAATTTTGGAGTTATGCCGTTCCCCGAAGCAGTCTGAACCGAAAACAAAAGGGAATATTTTTGTACCGGTTCCGCCCAATCCAAACGATCCCAATCCGCGTTTAGAATTTCGCCGAACAGAAACTCATCATTTACCGTTGTTGCCGGTTCAAACATCAATTCAAGTTTCGGCGCAAACTTTGGCGCAAACTCCGGCGCAAACTCCGATTCAAATTCCAGTTCAAATTCCGGTTCAAACTTCAGCCCAAACACAACCCCCAACCATAACACAAGCCGCAACTCAAACAACTCAAACAACTCAAAAATCATCGGAATTATCGAAAACATCAAAACATCCCGATTCCCGCCATAATCCGGTAATTCAATTGATTGATTATCAGTTTGAAGGCAACAGCGGCAACAGCGGCGGAAACGGAATGGGGAACAGAGTTGACGGCACCGGAATAAACAGCAATATAAATACCGCTAACACAATATCAGCAGATAATCAAAACAATTCGGGAATGGAAGTCGTCAACGATTTCCGTTATCAGATTTTGCCGGATTTAGATGTCTTGATTATTGATGCAACCGGTGCGGAAGTTGCCAGATTTACGGATATGATCCGGCAAATTGAGGAATTGAGCAAAATTGCCGAACCGCAAATTGAAGTTTATTATCTCAAGCACGTTAATTGTATCTCTTTGAATTATGTAATTTCACAGGTTTATATTGACCTTTTCCGCACAAAACAAGGAACCGTCAAAATTATTCCAATGATCAACCCGAATGCAATGCTTTTAGTTGGGTGGGGACGGTCAATGGAAACAATGCGGGATTTGATTGAGACATTGGACAAACCGGTTGCGGTTGAGAACAGCCTGCTTCAGGTGTTCCGGCTCAAACACGCTTCGGCGCAATATGCACTGACAGTTTTACGCGGAACATATCCGGTGGTTTCGGCACAAAATTCGGCGTTTGCGCAACGTGTTCAGATGTTTGCGGATTCCCGAACCAATGCGGTTATTGTTCAGGCGGGACAAAATGATATGAAAGATATTGAGCGGATTCTTGCCGAAATTGATGTTCCGGGAGCGGGTCCGAAGTTGCAGATTAAATCCTTCAAATTAAAACATACATTGGCGCCCGACCTGGCGCAAGTTCTAAACAACGCAATCGCCTCAGGAACCGCCGGAACTGCCGATAAAAAATTACCGGCTCTTGAATTACTGGTTCAGGACGATAAAGGGAAACGGTTAATCGAGTCGGGAATTATGGCGGATGTTCGGATTTCGCTGGATACACGGAACAATACCATTATTATAACCGCTCCGGATCATTGTATGGCGTTCATGGAAGAACTGATTACCATGTTGGATTCACCGCCCGCAACAGCAGAAGTTAAAGTCTTTCAAATTTTGTACGGCGACGCCAATTCAATGGTCAACACGCTCCGGTCATTGATCCCAACCCAACTCGAAGGACAAGTCGGACCGCAATTACCCGGTGCGGCTGATGAAGATACGCTGGTTCCGATTCGTTTTGCGGTGGACACGCGAACCAATTGTATTCTTGCCGCCGGAGCATCCAACGATCTAAAAATTATCGAAGCACTTCTATTGAGTATTGACAGAGAAGATCAGCAAACACGAAAACAGTATGTTTACGAACTCAAAAGTATGACGGCATTATCGGTGGCGACTGCAATCAATGAATATATTCGGAATAAACGTGAGATTCAGCAGCAATCCCCCGGTGTAATCAGTCCGTACCAACAAATTGAAAGCGAAGTGATTGTTATTCCCGAACATGTCAGTAATTCGCTTATTGTGAGTGCAACGCCAAGATATTACGATGAGATTCTCAATTTGATTAAGGAGATTGATAAATCACCGCCGCAAGTATTGATTCAAGTATTGATTGGCGAGGTAACACTTGGCAATACGGATGAATTTGGGGCAGAATTTGGTATTCAAGATTCTTTGCTGTTCAACCGAAGCACTTTTAGCAACATTACACAAAGTACACGAACAATTACACGAACAGAAAACGGGATAACGACAACAATTGAAGAACCGGTCATCACGAATGGTTCGGTAGTTCCGGGTTGGCTGTTCAACGAAAGCCCGACAACATCGTTATCTAATGGTGTTAATTCCGACGCATTAAATACGGTAAGTACTGTTGGTTCTCAACTGTTGACCAATTTTGCAACAGGACGTATTGGTACGGAAACAGGGTTTGGCGGTTTGGTATTTTCGGCAAACAGTGATGCGATTAGTATCATGCTTCGTGCGCTTCGGGAAACCAACCGGATTGAAATTCTGAGTCATCCGGAGATTACGGCGATGAATAATCAACAGGCGTTTATTCATGTTGGTCAAATGGTACCGCGTTACAAGGGAACGACCGTCAACAATTACTCATCTTCGCCTAATGTTGAAGATGAAAAAGTTGGTTTGATGTTGATGGTCAAACCGAATATCAGTCCTGAAGGCAATGTGGTGATGATGGTGATGGTCGAGAAATCAAAACTCAGTAGTGTTGATGCGATAACGGTGGGTGTTGAAAACGGTCGGGAAATTCGTTCTCCAACGATTGATAGGATTCACACGATGACGATGATTAGTGCGGCGGATAATGAAACAGTGGTACTGGGCGGATTAATCTCGAAAGAAAATCAGGAACTGCGGCGTAAAGTCCCGTTATTATCGGACATTCCGATTTTAGGCAAATTATTCCGGTATGACTACAACAAGTGCCGCCGTACGGAGTTGCTGGTGATTCTGACGCCGCGAATTGTCCGTAATAAAAACGATATGGAACATATCAAACAGATTGAAACGGCGAGAATGAGTTGGTGTTTAGGCAATGTAACCCAACTACACGGCGACATTGGAACATACAATGTTGTTGCTGAAGAGCCTTATACTGGTGATGCGGTTGTTGAATTTCCTGAACCTGTTGACATGGAAAACCTGACACCGCTTACAAATACGCCCGCCCAAAATGACCCCGCCCCAAAACTCGCTCCAACCTTACCCAAACCGGTCTTGCCCCAAAAAAACTAAAAGAAAACGATACTTATTACACTGTAAGACTGTATCCCGTAGGGGAACTTCTAAAAACATCAGGAACGCAGTCGTCTCGACTGCACATTGCCTATAAAAAGTGCAGGCGAGACGCCTGCGTTCCTCCTAATATATTAGTTTTTAGAAGTTACCTATAGACAATTACGCCTATAATTGTTACATCCCAAGTTCCGAAACGATTAGGAAAATTAAACCGGAATTTTTTTTGCAACAACAGAATTGGGGAGATTTCCGGTTTCTGGGGTGATGTTTTCATGTTCTCCTGTTTTTGTGGTTTGTGTGGTTTGTTCGGGTTCCTGATCGGGATATTTGATTCGCCCGTGCATTGCAGCAATAATTGATTTGATCACACTGTTCTCAATAATTTTCAATTCACGAAGTGTAAGACCGGAATCGTCAAATTGTCCATCATCAAGTTTTTGTTTGATCAGGACATGAACACGGTTTTCAATTTTTCCCGGAGTTGCGGCGGTTCCCATACTTCGGCAGGCACTCTCACATGTGTCCGCAATCATTAAAATCGCCGCTTCTTTGGTTTGCGGTTTCGGTCCTGGATAACGGTAAGTACTTTCCTCAACCTGTTTCCCTGGCTCATCCTTGTTTCCCTTTGCAGCACGACCATAAAAGAACGAAACTAACGAAGTTCCATGATGTTGTTCAATTAAGTCAATGAGCGGTTGAGGTAACCGGTGTTGCCGCGCAAGGTCAATACCGTCTTTGACATGCGCAATCAGAACAATGGTACTGACTTGCGGTTCAATATGATCATGAATATTATCCAGTCCTCCTTGATTTTCACTGTAATATTCCGGTTTCATAATTTTGCCGATGTCATGGAAATACGCCCCAACACGAGTAAGTAAACTACGCGCACCAATCGCTTCAGCAGCTGTTTCGGCAATCGTTCCAACTTGCATGGAATGTCCGTAAGTAGCCGGAGCAAGCCGGATAAGACTTTGAAGCAAAGGCTGGGAAACATCACCCAATTCCAGCAAACTCATATCCGTCAGAATACCAAACGGTTCCTCAATAAACGGCAAAATTCCCGTCATAATAAAACCGGCAAGGAATGACCAAACAAAATTAGCACACGCATCAAACAATAAAGGCATTTCCAAAACACGGTTACAGAAAACACCGGTCGTAAGCGTCAAAACAAAAACAACAATACCCGAAAGAAAACTAACCGCTACCAATTTTTTTCGAGATCGCAACCGCCCTAATTGAATCGCCGCTGAAATCGTAACACAAAGCAAAATCATCAATAAATCATTGCCGCCGCCGTTTCCAAACACAAGAATCAATGTCAAAATCGTTGATAATACAATCGCCAATGCCCAAGAATAAGTAATAGAAACAATCATCACAAATAAAAGAAGCGGAATAATTTCCCCCTCGGCAATAATTAACGAGAAACGTTGAATACATTGCGCCACCGCCACCGTCAACACCATACCACTCATGAGAAGAATAAAAGATACTAACGATTTCGGACGTCGGCGCTCCAATCGTTGTATGAATCCCCACGCAATAATAATTAAAACAAAAATTGTTCCACAAACCGCCTGAAATCGAAGAATCCGAATACCAAGAGGAGATTTTGATAAAAAGGCTTTATATTCGGCACGTAAAAGAGCCATCTCCTCCGCTTCCAACGTAACTCCCGATTCAATAATTACTTGACCCTGTACAAATTCCACAATAATATCACCAACAGCATCAGCCGCTTTTTGTTCCAAATCGGTGGTTGCGCTTTTATCTTCACGAAGAGTCTCTTCCAGTTTGGGACTAAGCCAATTAAACAGTTGATCGACAAGTGTAGGATTATTCAGTTCACGCTGCAAAGCCTCTTTGAAACGCGTTCCGTCCCGAATGAGAACCTCGCTTACTTTGAAAGGAACAGCACGGTCAGGTGTTTCTTTTGTACGATAAACAAGAATTTGATCTTGACTTCCTCGTTCAGCTCCATAATGTAAAGCCCGCAATGTTCCATGTAATTCAAAAGGCGTGAATGCCCGTTTAAGACGATCATTGAAAAGATCAAAACTGGTATCATCCTTGAAATAAGCAACAAATGCATCAAATTCCGCACGAGGATCAACATTTTCAGGAATTGGTTCTTTTCCGCCCGGACGAAGGAAATGGTACCACATTTCTTTTCCTTCATTGTCAAGTTGGTCAAACGATTGGGTGTTTACCATTGCGGCAACAGTATTCCAAAGCGATTCACGAAGTTGCATGAGAGGTTTGGGATCGTTGACAAAAACATGCAATGATTCCCAACTTGCCCGTTCTCTGGCAAGACGTTTAGCTTCGGGGCTTGCAATGGAAAACGGCGTGTTACAAACAATCGCCCGGTCAGTAACACTGTTGGGACGGAACGAAAACGGCGGATTCCACGCTTCAATCAGACAACTGATTATAACAGAAGTCAGAAACATAATCAGAAGAAGATAACCCCAATGATTGTGTTTCAATTCCGTAACAAATCTCGAAAAACCGCCTTTCGAGGAAGACCGTAACGCAACACGTTCACTACGAGTTCGACGCGGCGGCAAAGAAACGGTTGGAATATTATTCGACGAATTAATTGTTGACATAAATTGCTGGTAACTGTCCCCGCAAATAAACAAGGTTGCCTGCTTTAAAGTAATTTGCGTGAACCGTTACAAAAAATGGTGACGGCAATACGGTTTTACAAGGCTAAGATATTAAAATCCAAGCAACCTGACGGATAAAACCAATTGCCGAATACGTCATCAAATCAAGAAGTAAAAAACCCAAAAGAACAACTGTTGTCCAACGACTCCGCCATGAAGAAACAAGTGTTCGACCGGAAATTTCCAAAACAATTCCCGTAATCAAAAAAATAACCGTTCCAGTAATAATATCTTCTGCTTGTACTTGTACCCGTGAAATTGTTTGCATGGGAAAAAACAGCCAGCCCAACAATAACTCCTTAATAAATATATTGGTATCCGGTGTTTTATTCTGAATAACCGGTACAAAAAGTTGTTCCCTTGACCAACGTTTCGGATCAAGTGTTTCTCTTGCCGACTGATTCATCACAAGCATAACAGTAACCAATACCGCCCAGAATAAACCAAACCGCAACCCGTTAAAAAAGGTTATCGACTTCGAAAATCCGTAACGTAATAATAACGACAGCAAAACAGTTGCCGTTAAAAATAAAACAAAGAAAAAGGAAATCGCATTAGGTTGCGGCATAAGGTAAAATAAGGAATCTCAAAAGTAGTTGGCAAAAAGTAAATAGCAAAAGTAAATAGCAAAAGTAAATGGCAAAAGTAAATGGCAAAAAATAACTAATTGTCGTGAATCTCAACTTCGGATATCAATCTTGGAATATTGATTTGATTATCCTATATTTCTTTTATACTATTTATGCAAATAATCAAGAGGTAGGCAACCGTTTATCAGAGGGAGATAATTTGGGGATTATACGGGAACAATCGTAAAAATTATTAAATTCCAGCCAAGATATTTTCAATACTTAATATTTAATATTTAATGCGGTATAACGCGGTATAACAAGGGCGGCAACATTACCATGGTTTACAGGTTTACAATCCGATGTTGTAGGGATATGTCGGCAAAGTGGTTTTACAAGAAAGACCCCTACACTCATCACACTTTAAAATTTCGGTTTTATTGAAATGTATTGCCGAGTGTTTTTACTTAAAAATCCGATAATTTCTATTTATCCTGCCAAAAAACGAACACCAAATTTTAATATGTAGAAAGTATATTATATTTTTTCCTAGTTGTTCATAGGCTGGTTGTTAAAATGGGTAAAAATTTCGGGTGATTTCGGCATTTTGTGGGTTATTGTTCCCGTGAATTATCCAGGTAGGCAACGTTTCGCCGAAACGTTGTACCAGTTGGGTTTGCCATTGTGTTGTCCACGGTTGGTTTTTAAGTTCTAACCATCAACAGGGGCAAGTCGGCGAGTACGCCGACGCAACTGTGGGTGAAAGCCCTTCAGCGAAAGGTTGCCTACCTCTTTCCGGTTCGGCGTAAGTCTTTGTACTACAAAGACTTATGAAAACATGTAAGCGGTTGTTCACTGCCCCGCTCACTCCTCAAAACGGCGTTGTTCACCAGGAGCAAAAATTGATGTAAACTATTGATTATAAATAGGTTATAAAATATTTCAATACGAAACGAAATTATTCTTTGATTGGTACAATGAAT
>JAITIZ010000575.1 GCA_031279215.1 Planctomycetaceae bacterium | reverse complement strand
AACGACACAAAAATTATACGACAATGACAACAAAAAATTTTGTCATTGTCTATTTTCGTCCGCAGATTTTCTCAGATATTCGATCTTCTCGGATTTTTAAGGATTATTTTTTGAGCGTACGAAAGAACGAAACAAACAAAGAATAGACAAAAAAGATAGAAAATTAGTAATATATCAGTGGAATAATTTTTTGGGTTCTATTCTCGTGAAATTTCCTTAAATCTTTTATGTTTTCTTAGTCCCGCAGGGACGAGATGTGCATAACCGTAGGTTAAGCGAAGCGCAACCTACGGATCAGAACCTCATCTCCTTTGTCAAAGCCCCGCATGGGGCAAGATTATAGTTGATAGTTGATAGTTGATAGTTGATATACTCATCACACTTGACAATTTGGTTTTCGTTTTTTGACAAGATCAACGGATTTTGACAGAATAAACAGAATTTACAGGATTTCTAAATAAAGAATACAAAAATTCTACTCTTAATAAAACCGAATTTTAAAGTGTAATTGGTATATTTTGCTGAAACATTGCCTGCTTTTTGTTTATGAGGAGAACGCTTACTTATTTTTTTTCCCGAATCCTTCGAGTAACCAAGTCATGGAATTACGAAACTGTTTTACGGTAACCGGCATTGTTAGGACAACGCGATGATGTTGGGGTGTTACCGAATCCGCCCAATCCGCTTGACCCGTGTCGAGAAGCAAAATAGCCGCAACATCACGAAGCCCGCGCCGTTGCGCAAAATCATTGAACGCACGAACCGCTCTCATTCCCAATGATTGCGCATTGAAAATAATACATTGTGCTGCTAAATCATTTTCTGCAAACATATTCATCATTTCATCCGGTTCACGAATACAAAGAGTTTTATAACCGAGTTTTGCCATAAGATTTTCGAGACCTTTTTGTGTTTTTGGATTGGAATCAATAACCATAACAGTTGCGGTTTCGAGTTTTTGGATTCGCTGTTCGCGGTCATGCAGCAATGCCTGAACTCCATCAAAACGCAATGAAGCAACACTTTCTTCGGTGTTACCGGAATCAAGCCGCTTGAGAACTCCGCGCAAATCAACCAACATCTCCGACGGTGTTTGGTAACGCTGATCCACATTGACCATTATCGCCTTGTTGGCAATAAATGAAAACGAACCGGGAATTCCCGATTCAATTTGTTGAATCGGTTTAACATTAAAGAACCGATTTCTGTCCATTCGTTTGGCTCGATCTTTTGTTTCGATAAACGGCGATTGTCCGCTTAGAAGGTGATACAAAATACAGCCAAGAAAATAAAGATCACTTCGCGGATCCATTTTGGGAGCGTTGGAGGCTTTTTCCAAAGCGATATAATCAATTGATTGTTGGTTTTTTAGAAACGGGATTTCGGTACCGGCTTTTTCTTGGGCAATAGAAGCCAATCCGAAATCAACAATTTTTGCTTGACCGTTGGAAGAGAGTAAGACGTTACTCAATTTCAGATCGCGGTGCGGTAATCTTTTGGTTCGCAATGCGTATTCGAGACCGTTGCAAATATCAATTCCAATTTGCGCAACTGTTCGGGCGTCCACTTTTTTCCGTATCTTGAGAAAGTCGCGAAGTGTTTGACCTTCGACAAATTCCATTGCCATGTAATGGAGAAAACCGGTTGAATCGGCTCCGAAAACCGGAACAATATTAGGATGAGTTAATTCGGAAACAATTTTTGCTTCAGTCATGAAGTGATTGATAAAAGCTTCGTTGTCGCTGAATCGGGCGCGTAGAACTTTGACAGCAACAACTTCTCCAGTCTCACGATGAACCGCCCGAAAAACACGAGCAAAAGTTCCTGATCCAACCATATACAATGCCTTGTAAGGACCGAAAAAAAATCCAAACGATTCACCGCTTAACAAACGATCAATTTGATAATTCGTCAAAAAACCGTGCCGTAATGCTGTTTGTAAAAATTGTTCGGAAGTCGGAGATTTAATACCGATTTCCGCCCAAATATCATTTACTTGCGTTTGTGTCAAAACACCAGCAGTAAGTGTGCGCTGAACGATGTCGTCGAATGAATAATCTGAAGACATTAAACCGAAGAGAAAAATAATAAATGATTCCGTAATTTACGGTTTACGGTTCTAATAACAACTCCAACCAATAACTCTTTTGTTTGGTTGTTTAAATAAGAGTCCGCTAAAATATTACTAATATTACAAAACCTTAAACAATTCTTGAATTATACACATTTGTTTTTTACTCTCAAGTAGTTTTACTTTCGGTAATCACCAATTTGATTTTTCGTAATATATTCAGTGGAATTTTTTTTTGAGTTTAAAAAGGTATTCGCCCTGAAAGGATAACCAGCATTAGCGTAGGGCAACGCCTTACGTAACCAATATAACACACCAAAGCCCTGTAAGGGCAGAATAATAGTGGAGAGTGGAGAGTGTCGCAAGCGGATTACTACCAAAACGGTAATTATTCCGCATGCGACACTATCCGCTCTCAACTCTCCACTCTCAACTACGGTATGTTGACATTTTTGTTTTAATTTTTTTTAACACGAAACACACGAAATGACACGAAACACATGAAAGTTTTTTTTAGATAATTTTCGTGTATTTCGTGATTTCGTGTGTTTCGTGATCTCAAAAAAACAAAAATTCCACTGATAGATTACATGAATTTTTTTAAAAAAATCGAAAAAACCACACAAATTCGTCTTGACCAAAACGTCAATTTTTCATATCCTTTTGCAATCATGAAAATGATGTTATGTAAGGAAGCATAATGTTAATCGGACTCGCATTTGGGCGGCTTTAGGAGTTTGACCTGCGGTCTGCGTAGTGTTTTCTAATGCAGGAAGCAAAGGAGCACTTCGAAAATTTAGGAGAAAGAAAAGGAGTTCTTTTTTCATCTTCTCATTCGGTATTTTGTATCGGGTGTTGAAGTTTCACCGCCGGTTCAATGGATTGACCCGACGGTTTTTTGTTTTTGCAAAATCGAATGGTAACATGTAATCTTTGTCCGCGTTATTGTTCCATTAAGGAAGGGGCGTTGGGATTTTGTGGTATTCGGACATGCCGGAATGGTACGATTGTTTTACTCTCATACGGTCAACATACCGGTCTGGCAATTGATCCGATTGAGAAAAAACCGCTAAATCATTTTTATCCCGGTTCTCAAGTATTATCATTTGGTTCTATTGGCTGCAATTTTGATTGTCGATTTTGCCAAAACTGGACGACAGCACGTTCCCGGGAGTTATCACAACTTAGAAAAAACTCAACACCGGAAGAAATTGTTGATCAAGCAAAATATTTTCAATGCCGAAGTGTTGCATTTACGTACAATGAACCGATTATTTGGTCGGAATATGTTCTTGATGTTGC
The DNA here is from genome assembly GCA_031279215.1 of Planctomycetaceae bacterium. Lineage (GTDB taxonomy): Bacteria > Planctomycetota > Planctomycetia > Pirellulales > Thermoguttaceae > WRKP01. Next base: position 19,703 of record JAITIZ010000575.1, on the reverse strand, counting down.
TCAGCTTTGTCGGCGTGAAGGAATTAAAACGGTTGCCGTATCCAATGGTTTTATTGCAAAAGATGAACGCCGGATTTTTTTCGATCAAATAGATGCTGCCAATATTGATCTTAAATCGTTTTCAGACGAATTTTACCAAAAATACTGTAATAGCCGATTGGAACCGGTTTTGGAAACACTTTGTTATCTTGCCCGCCAATCATCGACATGGCTTGAAGTAACAACTCTTTTAATTCCAACTCTTAATGATTCGGAAACAGAAATAGAATTACTTTCAAAATGGTTGGTACGCAATCTTGGTACGGAAATACCGGTTCATTTTTCGGCGTTCCATCCGGCGTATCAAGTAACTATGTTGCCGGTAACTCCGGTTCAAACATTATTCCGAGCGCGTGAAATTGCTCTTTCTGCGGGACTTCGTTTTGTTTATACAGGTAATATTGATGATCCGGCAGGGCAAACAACTTATTGTCCGCAATGTCATCAAGCAGTTATTTCACGTTACCGATATCGAGTTGACGAATACAATATTGATAAAGAATCCTGTTGCCGGTTCTGCGGTCAGACAATTTCAGGACAATTCGAAGAAGAATAAAAGATAATATATCAGTGGAATTATTGTTTAAGTTTAAAAAGGTCTTCGCCCCGTAAGAGTGATTACAAAATAAAAATTCCACTGATATATTACGATAAAAGTATATTTTGTTATTGTTTCTGTAAGGTGAAATGATATTATTTACTAAAGCGTACCGTTATTTCACTGATTAGTATTTGAAATCCTTGCCGGAAAAAAAGAATGGCAAATAAGAGCATTGCCGCACCGAGTAAACGGTTGATCCAGACAATTACTTTTAGATTCAGCGAGTGCCGTACACTCCCAACCGCCAATGAAAGACCCAATTTTACCAAAGTAATACTAACATAAAACATGATAAGAAACGAGAACATTGTTGCCCAACCGCGAGATAAACCGGAAACAGCCAATGGTCCGCAAATTGTAATCCAATAAAGGTACAAATTCGGATTAAAAAAATTCATTCCCACTGCCTTCAATAACGAAACCCTCGCAACTTCCCCTTGTTCATAACGTGATTCTGTAACAGAAAAACTTTCATAACTAAGACCGCAAAGAATTAAAGCACCAATCATAGAGATAACAGCAATCACCACTGTTGCGTCAAAAGTCAGATAATAGAGCAACGGAATAATGATACAAATGACCGGTATGTCCGTTAAAACCGGAATAAAAGCAATTTTCATTCCGGCACGGGAACCATGTAATAAAGATTCTGTTACAAGAAGAGTTGTTACCGGACCTGGTGAAATTCCGGCATGAATTCCCAACAAAATACCTTTCCAAAGAAATGAAAAATATTCCATGTCCATCTATCTTCAAACCTGTAACAAATAAATATTTTTGTTGTATTAACTTTGAAAAACGGCCCACATTCCGGGAGACTCTTCAAGTTCAATTGTAATTGAATATTGTACGGATGGGTATTCAAATGCGGAATCGTTTTCCAATGATTTTCGGTAAACGGCGGCAATATATTCTGCTAACGATTCTGTTGTCGTATTTTTGATAGGCAGGGTTAGCGTATCGTCTTTGGGAAACGACCAACTCAGATGCAACATTGTTACTTTCACCAAATCATCAACCGATATGATTTTAATGTACGGATGATCACGCGGCAATAACACTTTATGCGATAACATCTTACAAATTTGTTTTAATGCATCAAAAGCAATCACAAAATCAACAACATAAGCACGATGATTCATAGGACCTGTTATTTCCGCTCTGAGTCGGAAATTATGCCCATGAAGTGCTTCCACTTTTTCAGGATTGCCGAAGGTAATAAAATGTGATGCGGAAAAATATAAAGAATCATTTTCAAATCGAATTGCGTATTTCATTGGAAAATATCAATACGGGTTAGATAATCGGAAACTGTTTACATAACACAAAGAAGTTGTTTTATTTTTTGTTTTTATTTTTTGTTTTTATTTTACGGATTTTTGTTTTGTCATTTTGTAAGATTTCAGTGAAATGTTTTATTTTTAAGCGGCGTGATGTCGGAGCCGCCGGAGTTCTTCTTCGATATTTCGTCCGGAAATTCGGTAAGCATACGCCAAAATTTCTGCTAAAGCGATTAGGTGTTCTGTGTTGCGGACTGGTTGACCGATTTCGACTGTTTTGAACAATGCTTGAGCGAGAAGTTTTTTTTCGATGATTGGGATTCCGTGTTCCAACGCAATTTTTCGAATTTGTTGTGCTAAAAAATCGGCGCCTTTGGCAACAACAATTGGAACATCCATTGTTTCCGGATCGAATTTCAGTGCTACGGCGTAATGGGTTGGGTTTGTTACAACAACATCAGCGTCGGAAGTTCCTTGAACACCGCCTCGTTGTTTCATTGCCATTTCGCGTTGAATTTGCCGCCGTCTTCCGAGAACTTGCGGATCGCCCAACATATTTTTCATTTCTTCGCGCATTTCTTCGTTTGACATTCGGAGGTCTTGTTCAAATTTCCATTTTTGATACATATAATCGAGAATTGCGATAATCACAAGAGCCGCCGCAACTTTTAACGCAATTATTAGCAATGTTTTAGCCAAATAAGCGGAGATTTGATTTTCATCATTTTCTGTCAGATTGAGAATTGTACCAATTTCTCCGCGTACAGCGTAGTAAGCAACCAAAGCACAAATAGTAATTTTCACAATACCCATTACCAGCCGCATAACACTTTGCATTGAAAAAATCCGACCAAACCCTTTAATCGGATCGAGTCGGGTAAAATCGAAACCCAGTTTATCCGGTAACCAAAGAAAACCAATTTGTGCAAGATTAGCTAAAACCGCAACTGCCAGTAATGCAAAAGAAAAAAGTCCCAATGGTTGCATGAATGACAAAATCATTTTGTAAAACTCATTCATCACAGACTGATTCAATCCGTTTATATCCGTATTTTCCGAGATAATAAACAGCGGATCACTTAACATTACCCGTGAATACTGGACGAAATGTTCTGCGATTTGTTTACCGAGCGTCATCAGCAAAATGATTGCAAACAGAAGAACCAATGCCGCTGCCAAATCTTGACTTCTGGCAACTTGCCCTTGTTCACGTGCTTGTTCTCTTCGCCGTGGGGTTGCTTCATGTGTTTTGTCTCCGCCTTCACCTGCCATAACATCTTTTTAATTAAATAGTTCTATCGAAATTGTTTTTGATATTTTGTTCTTATTTAACGCTAAGTATAACAATTCATGCCGATGTTACAAAGAGCAATTTTATAAGATTATCTGGAAGTATTCAGTAGTGATTTTCTTTTTCCTTTCTTAACTCCGCTAAGGGTTGTGAAGTACCTAACCGGCGGTCAAGCAAAGCACAACCTTTAAAGTAGTTGATAGTGGAGAGTGTCGCAGGCGGATTTTAAGTAGGAATACTTGATAAATCACATGCGACATTCTCAACTCTCAACTCTTAACTATCAACTCTCAACTATCAACTACTTTAAAGGTTCCCTCTTGTTAATTGAAATAAATGGGATAGTATATCGTGTTCGGTAGTTTAGGGTTTTTTGATTATATTTTATCCTGTTATGAATTGGTTGTTTTTTTGTGTTGTGTATTTTGCGTCAGACCGGTTTTTCCTCAAAGTATCAGAAATTTAGTTGATAGTGGAGAGTTGATAGTGGAGAGTGTCGCAAGCGGATTACTAACCAAACGGCAATCATTCCGGCTAAAACGCTTGCAACACTATCCACTCTCAACTATCCACTCTCCACTCTCAACTCTCAACTAAATTTGGGGCGGAACGGAATAGTTACACAACATTTACAAATTACCAAATTAAAAAAGACCGCTTTATTACGGGATACAGTATAATCCGACTAATCCAACTAATCCGGTCAATCTGACCAATTTCATTGTCAATACCAATTCCGCCGCCCAATAACGGCAATCTATATTTTTTTACTAATCAATGTTACTCCGTTCACTTTTTCAAAATTTTCAACCACAACTTTTTTCTGTTTTCAAAGAAGGTTACACACCGCGGCAATTTTTGGGTGATTTGGTTGCCGGAATTATTGTTGGGATAGTTGCGTTGCCGTTGGCAATTGCGTTTGGCATAGCTTCGGGGGTTGCGGCGGAGCAGGGACTTTACACGGCGATTGTTGCCGGTTTTATTGTTTCTGTTTTCAGCGGTTCCCGTGTTCAGATCGGCGGTCCCACCGGAGCGTTTATTGTGATTATCTATGGCGTCGTTCAATCACAAGGGATGCAAGGCTTAATGTTGGCAACCATTCTCGCCGGTATTATCCTGATTGTCATGGGACTTTGCGGACTCGGAACTCTTATCAAGTACATTCCGTATCCCGTAACTCTCGGCTTCACCTCTGGAATCGCTATCATCATTGCTGCCTCACAAATCCCGCAATTACTCGGATTCTCACTCGATGGTGAAAAAGTTCCGGCAGAATTTGTCGAAAAAATATTTTTCTTCTACAAACATTATCACACCACCAATTATTGGGCATGCGGTTTGTCATTGTTTTCGGTTATTGTGATTTTGCTGACACCGCGTTTTACCAACCGTGTTCCCGGTTCGTTAATTGCTGTTGTATTATGTACATTATTGGTTTACTGTTTTCAACTTCCGGTGGACACAATCGGTCAGACGGTCGGTAAACCTCCAACTCCATTGGAACTCGGTTTGCCGTTATTTACTGTTCCGGTAACAGATTGGCGGTTGGTAATGCCGAATATTTCAAATATTTTCAGTGCGGCGGTGGCAATTGCAATGTTGGGAGCCATTGAATCACTTCTTTCGGCAGTGGTTGCGGATGGAATGACCGGCATGAAACACCGTTCCAATACCGAACTTGTCGCTCAAGGAATTGCCAATGTTGTAACTCCGTTTTACGGCGGTATTCCGGCAACCGGAGCAATTGCAAGAACCGCAACAAATATCCGTAATGGCGGCAGAACTCCCGTCGCCGGAATTATTCACGCAATCACGCTTCTCACAATTGTTCTTTGTTTCGGAAAATATGCTGCCATGATTCCTATGGCAGCATTGGGGGGAATTTTGATAACAGTTTCTCTCAATATGAGCGAATACCGGCTTTTTTCCAAAATGATTTTACGTGTTCCCAAAAGTGATACCGCAGTGATGTTGATTACATTTTTTCTAACGGTATTTCTGGATTTGACGATTGCGATTCCGGTTGGTTTAATTCTGGCGTCGTTTCTGTTTATGCGGCGAATGGAACATCACTTCGGAACCGGTCTGATTGATCAACATCTTTATACGCTTAGCGATGACGACCCGCATGAAGACCCGATGGCACTTCGGTTGTTTGATGTGCCGGAAGGGGTTCATGTGTACGAGATTAACGGTCCCTTCTTTTTCGGTGCCGCCGGAAAATTTCAATCCGCAACAGCCGGTGAAGCCTGTCGAGTCATTATTCTTCGAATGCGCAATGTTCCCATGATGGACGCAACCGGTATCAATGCGTTAGAGGAACTGCTCCGCCGTGCCGAAAAAGATAAGACAACCGTCTTATTCACCGGTGTACGCCCGCAACCCTTGAATGTGATGCGAAAATACGGACTCCTAGAACGAATCCCGCCGGAACATATTCATCATACCATCGTCGAAGCATTGCCATACGCCGCCGACATCGTTGAAGAACAGTTACAAAAAGAGAAAAAAAACTAATTCTTTCGTAAATACATACTTCTTACATTCAGCATTTTACGTTTAATCAATTACGTGTTTGGGTAAAATAATATTTGTTGTAATATTTTAATGAAATATTTGTTTTTCGCTCTTAACCCCGCTAGAGGCAGCATCGTAGTTGATAGTGGAGAGTTGATAATGGAGAGTTGATAATGGAGAGTGCCGCATGCGGATCTTAACCGGAATGATTGCCGCTTGTAGTAAAAACAGGGCTGACGAAAAGGACTCAACATAAAAAACAACCAATTGATAACAGGAATGAGTATAAGGGAGTAGGTCGGTTTAAAATTTGGAGCTATCCGGTAGAATATTTATTTCAAGAGGACAAATGGTCATTGTCTATTTTGGTCCGCAGATTTTAGTCCGCAGATTTACGCAGATTTTAGTCCACAGAGATTCGCAGAGATTCGATCTTCGTGGATTTTCAAGGATTATTTTCTAAGAGTACGAAATAACAACACAAACAAAGGAAGAATAAACAAAAAATACAAAAAATTATTTTCAAAAAACTTTTTAAAATAATCTGCGTAATCTGCGTAATCTGCGGACGATTGGAATTATGTGGTCGTTAATAAAATAGACTGTTACGAAAAATGGGGCAGCGGGAACGTAAGTGATATTATTGAGTAATCTTGAATTTCAAATTCCCAATTCGGAAATGTCCCTTTGAATTTCTGTTTCAAAAAAATTACTGAAATATTATTAAATCAATAAACTTGAATTTATGACAATAAAAGCGGTTGCGTTTGATATGGATGGTCTGATGTTCGATACGGAGGATGTTTATTGGAAGTCGGCATCGGCTCTTTTGGCACGGCGGGGCGAAATTTATACACCGGAAATGTGTGCCGCTATTATGGGGCGTCCGCCGCAATATTGTTTCGAATTGTTCAAAAAAACATTCGGATTTGCCGAAACATGGCAAGAACTACAAAAAGAATCGGAAGACTTTTTTTTACAATTTCTCGACGATGGTTTTTCCACGATGCCGGGACTGTTTGAATTACTGGAACATCTGGAAAAATATAATATTCCCAAAGGAATTTGTACAAGCAGTGCTGAACGGATTGTATCTGAAGTTCTTCGACGAAAAAATCTGGGAAAACAATTCCATTTTGTGTTGACTGCCGAAAATATTACACAAGGTAAACCCGATCCTGAAATTTATCTTAAAGCAGCGGAGTTATTTGGTGTTTTTCCTCAAGAAATGTTGGTTCTCGAAGACAGTGTTGCCGGAAGTCAGGCTGCCCAAAATGCCGGCGCATTTCCTGTGGTCGTCCTCGCAAAACATAATAAAAATGGAAATTTCAGTGCCGCCCGATTAATCACCAACTCGCTCAATGACCCGGAAATCCTAAAATTATTGCTCCCGCATTCTTGTTCTTGAAAACCATGTCATAGAATTATGCAACGGAAAATTACAAATTTCAATTTCAAAGATCAAACAAAATAAGATGAAATTCATTCAATCGAAATAATTGAACAAATGGGAACTTCTAAAAACCTAATGTAAAAATTTATTGTTAGAAAGAACGCGGTCGTCTCGACCGCATTTTTAGGCGTTTTTTGTAAAAAACAGGGCAGGCGAGACGCCTGCGTTCCTCCTAATATTAGTTTTTAGAAGTTACCCAATGTATGTTCGCTCAAAACTCGATTCAAACGCCATAACCCCAAAAATTCATTGCAACACTTGAAAATATTGATGTTTTGAGTAAAATATTTTGGAGCAAAAAATAATATTGAAGAATATTGAAGAAAAAAATAAAAATTTGTTCCGTTTTATATCAACAAAACTTTTAAAGGAACTTCTAAAAATTCAAAATTTACCGAGCGTTTAACAGCGTTGGCTTGCCCCGTGCTGTTGAATTTTAGACACAAAGCGCGGCGTAAACCCTGCCGTTAACTTGGTTATTAGAAATTCCTTTAATTGATTAAAAGTAAAATTATGAATACAAGAAGTAGAACTTATGTGAATCGGTGTTTTTGTGAAAATTCTACGGAATAATTTCGCAACATTTAACTTATACTTAAATTAAATTATTTTTTTTATGGAGTTGATTTATGATACGAATTGGTATTAATGGAGCAGGCGGTCGAATGGGACAACGTGTTATTGCATTGGCGGCAACAGACGAGACGTTTAAAATTGTTGCTGCTATTGACACGGAAACACATCCCCAAATCGGTTGTGATGCGGGAGAAACTGCCGGAATTTCTAATATTGGTGTTCCAATCACTGCCGATTGGAAACAAGAAATTGATATTATGATTGATTTTTCATCGCCGAAATGTACGGAAACATTGGTTCAGCGTTGTCTTGATGACAGAATAGCGTTGGTTTTTGCGACGACTGGTATTACGCCGGATCAATATGACACTCTTTATTTTGCGGGAGCACATATACCGGTTCTGTATTCGCCGAGTATGAGTACGACGGTCAATATGGCAATGAAACTTTGCCAACTAACTGCCCGAGCCCTCAAAGATAAAAATACCGATGTGGAAATTCTGGAAAAACATCATCGATTTAAAACCGACGCCCCAAGCGGTACAGCAATGAAATTTGCTTCAATTATTCTTAAAGAAATGGGTTACACTTTATTCCAGTATGGGCGGAATGGTAATATCGGTGAACGTCCCCGAAACGAAATCGGTTTTCATTCGATCCGTATCGGCGACAACCCAGGGGAACACACTATCATGTTCGGTCTCCTAGGCGAAACACTCGAAATTACTGTCAAAGCTTCAAACCGTGATTGTTATGCCAAAGGCGCCTTAGCCGCCGCAAAATTTTTGTTCGGAAAAAGACACGGATTTTACACAATGGACAACGTAATGGGATTGTAAGCAATGGAATTGTAAGTAATGGAATTGTAAGTAATGGAATTGCAGACTTCTTGTATTCATCATTTTACGTTTCATCAATTCGGTGTTTTGTTAGAACGACATTTGTTGTAACATTTTAATGGAATATTTGTTTTTTCGCTCTTAACTCCGCTAGGGTGTGAAACCGCAGGTGCAGCGCATGTAAAAGCCCTGCACATGGCGAGATTATTAACCGAAACAATTATCATCTCGCCCTTGAGGTTTTTGGGGAAAGCGGGGAAGTTCCTAGTTCGGCGGTTGTGCTTCTCTTGACCGTCGGTTATGCACTTCACATCCCTAGCGGGGTTAAGAAGGAAAAATAAAATCGCTGCTGAATAATTACAATTATTCGGAAAAATCCCCTGTATTTCCAATGTTCCTTTGAATTTTGGTTTCAAAAAATTCTGCTGAAATATTACGAAAATTACCTCTTATCGAATCACCAAATCACCGAGTTGTACTCCGGCAAACCGGGCAATAAAGGGACATTTCGCTTTGAAAAAATAATAAACTGTTTGCGGTAATACTTTGCGGTCATATTCGATTAGTGTTTCATAATTTGCTAATCCTTTGGCAATAATCAAATCAGTTTGTTTGAATTTTTCCTGAAATTCGGAACCGCATTGTTCCAAGACAGTTCCGACGGCGTCATTACCGTTGTCAATAACCGTAACAGACTGATCGAGACCGACTTGATAAACATCTGTCCATGTTACATCATTTAACACGGCTGCACCGCGAACAACTGCTGTTACATTAAGTTTCGGCTGAAACCGTTGAAGTTCCTCGATGAGAAGTTGATCGCAAATAATTTCGCCGCAATTATCCAAAAGATACAAGATATTTTGGGAATGAACAATTGATTCAATAAACGGTTCAATATTTCCGTTAATTGGTTGTTTGAGGGCTGCTTCAATTGTATCCAACACCATTGTTTGGTTCCAATCCGCACGAACCGCATAATCAACAGCATTTCCGGCAATTGCAAGTTGAACTGCCATCCGAATTGGTTCTTCTGAGCCTCTAATCCTTTGGCGAAGCGGTTCCCGCACAGAAAGCATTAGATTATTAAATTCCTGTTTCTGTACAGAATATGGATCGGTATTCCCTGTTTCGTCCCGAACAATACGTTGTATTTCTTGAGCGATAAGCGGCGGAATTGTTGTAAATCCTTTGTTATAAACTAAGTCGAGCGTCCGCTTCAGTACTGCGGTATGACGCAACTCATCGCAACATGCAAACCGCGCCGCTTCAAGAGATTGGCGGGTCAGGCAAATAATACAGTCAAGTGAAATCGGCATATCTAAAATAAAATACAATAAAAAATTCTGTTCTTAATAATCTCGAAAAAATCTTTCATAAAATGATTCAAATCATTTACACGTTTCAATTTAACACACAACTCCTCAAGGATCAAGGCAGGCAATTTTTTTCTGAAAAATCGTAATGAAACAAAAATTTATGACGGCGATTAGTCTTTCGTTCTGTGTTGGTGAAATATTTCGGCGAAATGTTGCCTATCTTTTGATGGTATCCCTTTTTTATGTTATCAATATGTTTCGAATAAAAATTTTGTTGAAATATTACAAAAATTTTTTATTCATTGATACCGAGTTCGGCGAGGGTTTTCCGTAACCAGGCGAGTGATTTTTCGATTAACGGTCCGCCTTCACCGGCACACTCCATACAAACTCTGTGGTGAATAAAAATAGTTAATATGAGGTAGGCAATGATTAAGTTGCCTACCGTTGTTTTTCTGCGATTAACTAAAACCAGGAATGTTGTCCTGGAATGGGAACCGGATAGGAACCGTTTGCGCCGGGAACAACAGGCGGTTCCATTCCTGCAACACATTCTTCAGGGGCAGGCTTGAACACGAACTTTGAATCGTATAATTCTTGCCACGAAATCATTTTACCGGTGTAAGCGGCGATTTGTCCGAGAACGGCAAGTGTGGTACTTTTTGAAACGTAATCACCGGAATCAATCCGTTCGCCTTTCCGTAACGCATTGAACAGAGCGGCTTGTTCTTCGATATGACCGCCGAGTTTTTGCCCTTTGTACTGCCAGTTTGTTTCTCCAACAATTTTTGCATCATTCCAGTAGGCAGTACCTTTTGAACCGATAATCAGGTCGTCATAAGAATTGTAACAACCGGTTTCTGTACGGCAAAAAGCGTAATAACGGAAGGAATCACCCGCATAGATAAATGTTGCGGCGTGGTGATCGAACACATTGCCGAACTTTCGGTCTGTCATTGATGCGCGACCGCCCATTCCGAATGCGTGTGTTGGTGTTTTCCCGCCGAGCAGCCAAGTCATACGGTCAACATTGTGAACCAACGACTGCGTAAAATCGTCACCGGAAAGCCAACGGAACATATATTGGTTGTAAACTTGTACATCCAATTCGGACATTCCCGCCGGATAACCGCGAACTCCATAAGGCGCACGTAAAAAAGTACTCTGAATCATTCGGACTTCACCAATAGCACCGTTGTGAACTTGTTCGACAAGAGCCTGATATTGAGGACAATAACGGCTTTGTAAACCGGAAAGAAACGATAATTTCTTTTCCCGCGCAATCGTAACTGCTTCTTCCAATATATGAATTCCGGCGGAATCAATTGCGTTTGGTTTTTCGACAAAAACATGTTTACCGGCTTCAACCGCATGTTTCGCGTAAAGCGGATGAAACTTTGCTGCACCGGCAATCAGAATCACATCGGCACCGGAAGCAATAACACCCTGATCATTTTGAAAACCGTCAAAGAGACGGTCTTCCGTAATATCACATTGTTCGGGAAATTGTTTTCGTAACGCATCGGCTCCGGCTTTGGCGCGGTCTTTGAAGTAATCACCGACGGCAACGATACGAATATCTTTTCCGGTATTCAGGGCTTGGTTGGCGGCACCGAGACCGCGTCCGCCGCAACCAATCAAACCGATTTTAATTGTTCCGCTGCCTTGAGCATGAGCAAACCGCGCAACAGAAAGTCCGGCAGAAACAGCAGTTCCGGCAATAACGGATTTCTTCAAAAATTCACGGCGTGTTGTTGTTGTTGTTGTTGTTGTTGTTGTTGTTGTCATTTTGTTACTCCTTAATAAGGGGTTGTTAATTGGAAAATAAAAAATAATAAAATGAAAAAGATTATTCAATCTCCAAATGGATTGTGTTTATTTTACCTTTTTCAAGTGTACATATGAAGCCGCTTGTTTGCGGATTATTGTATTTTTCAGGGATTAGTGAAATCGTTTCCAGCATACCGTTGTTTGCTGTATTTCCCGGATGACCTTCGAGATATTTTGAATTGGTTGTGTGGGAAGCAGACATCACGATTTCCTTTGTCGAATAAACGGCGATTTTTGCGTTACCGGCAGGAATTCCGTTACCGGAACTATATGTTGTTGGATTAATGATTTACAGATTACATAACAAATAATCTGCTTTTGCTAAAAAGCGGGAAAAACGTAACACCGAGAAACGGCAACAGAATATCGCTCTTATGAATTATTTAGGAGCGACACGATTGAAAAATCAGGTTCATTCCCACCTACGAAAGTGGCGTATTACAATTTTAAAATGTAACACTGAATTATACCCATAGGATCAGACGCGACGCTCCCTTGACGGGAGCCACGCAACTCACTGATCCTTTATAATTTTCTACCCGGGAAATCCGGTCGTAATGTAGAAAATTACAGTTCGCCGAAGCGAATTTTTTCAATAGTTGACGTACTCGATTTTTTTAATACCCGAACAAAAATTCGGGCAATTTATTTTTCAAAACGTAATTTAGTCTCTAAAATGACGAAATTAAAAAACAGAAATTTAGTATTTTGGGAATATTACATGATAACTTAAAACGGTCAATACCTCCCCAAAAAGTTTTTTTTTCCTATTTTCGAATAGAAATCACATACCAAAAGAGTTTGTAATTATTCCGTATAACTTAAAAATTAACTACCATTTTTTACTTTAAAAAATTACAAAAAATAAAAACCGAAGTTTCAAGTGTAATGAGTATAGTGCCGCATGCGGATTTTAGCCGGAATGATTGCCGTTGATCATGAACTTGAAAAATTAAATTAACGAATTTTTAGATAAAATATTAGGTTTTTAGAAGTTTCCTATTAACGCTCTTGTCAATTTTGATAAATCTGATATTTTATTGGAGAAGTTTGTTTTTTCGTAATAATACTTGTAACTATTCAGCAGCCGTCCCAAAGGGGCAATAAGTAAACAATTACAATGAAAAAAATCTGAAAAAGGCAAAAGCAAAATCAGGAATAACGGTTATTGCCCTTACTGGACATTATTTGTAGGAAATATTTTCGTAGGAAGTTGTTTTACGTTATTGCCGGTTACCTTTTGGGGCGGTTACTGAATAAATACATATACTTTACACAGTAAAAAAGTTTACTGAAATATTACAAAAACGGCACAAAATATAACTATCCACTATCAATTATTCATTATCAACTACTAATGCGTCTTTCTTATGGTATTGCGATTACGTTAGGCTTGATGACCTGTCTTTCCTCGTTCATGTTGGGACTCGGTCAACACGAATCCATCTTGCCAATCTTCATGTTTATCACAGCAGTCATCAGTTTTTATCTCACAGATTACCGACGGATTATTCGGCTTGGAGATTGGACAGTCAATGTGTTGGTACTAATTATTGTGTTCTGCACCTTCGGCGAAATTATTCATAACTGGGGCGAAGACCTCGCATTTTCAATTGCCCGTGTTCTGGTGTTTGTCGAAATGGTACTCCTCTTTCGGGAAAAAGAAACAAGATTCTGTTGGCAAATCTTACTTATTTCACTTCTTCAAGTTGTTGTTGCTACCGTAATGCAGCAAAGTATTCTTTTTGTACTTTTGCTGATTATGTACGTTTTTATTGGGCTTTGTGCCTTCGTAATGATTTTTCTACAAAAAGAAAACCGTTATTTTCGTTCTCATTCGTTTGTCGGAACATTTTTTGATTCGTTACGCGCCGAAATAGCAGAACGGCAAGATCGCGGCAAATTGGTTCGTATTGCTCTTATTACGTTAATTACGGGACCGTTGTCTTTTGTCTTTTCGTTCTCCAACTCAAAATCCAACCCAATTTCTGCCGCTCCCAAAGAAGGTGAAGATCGGAAATTGTCCCCCCGTGAAGTTTTGCGTTCCCTTTTCGCAGTGTTTCCCTCCGAACAAAACACCAACCGAAGCAGCATTTGGGAAACAATTACAGACCCCATTGCCAAACAAGGAAATACCAACCCTTCCCCCGAAATAACTCCGCCCAAAGAATTGGTTCTTGTACCGGAGTTTGCTTCACGGTATTCACGGCAGAACAAAAATGAAAACCGGCGTTTTCCACTTCTTGCAGAACGCCCTGGTTTTTCCGGCGGCACAATGAGTTTTAATGTTCTGGAAAACGGACGAGGTGAATTATTGGGACACCTTATTCGGGGAACATTGTTTGCCTTACTGTTTGCGGTGGTCATTTTTTGTTTAACTCCGCGTATTGGACGTATGGATTTGTGGGGATTCACCATTAAATTCGGTCACGAACAATGGACCAAACCTTTTCGTCAACCGGTTGGAACTGTTGGATTTAGTGAGGAAATCCGGCTTGGTTCACTTGGTACGGTTTTGCCTTATCATCGCGAGGTTATGTCCGTCCAATTTATGAAACTTCCGGATCATCGTATTCCTTCACCCAACGATTCGGATACGGAAGTTCCTTATGATGAAATTCTCGGTGCAACACTTTATTTTCGGGGCATTGCGTTGGACACTTATGCAGACGGAACCTGGAAACCGCGTAAACCCTCAAACCCTTTTTTGTATCAGTTATCGGAAAATAATACCGATTCTCAAATAATCCAATTTTCCTCCTTCACCCGATTACCGGGAAGACCTGTTCGACCTGGTGAAAGTGAAAAACTATTTTTCGAAGATGTATGTGATTTACTTAGTTTGCATCTTATCATTCAACCGTTGGATACAACCGTTTTTTTTGCGCCTTGGCCTTTTTTCTGCCGTAGTGAATCGGGAATTTCGCCGCTTCGGTCATTCGGAGACCATGTTGAAGAAAGACGGGTTCATCGTGAAACATCTGAGATAACGATTTACTCAACCGGTTTCAAACACGGTACACAATTATCCATCATTCCATGTCAAGAACCAATAGATCGCTATGACCTCCTCCAAATCCCCGAACAAGGATTGGATACATTAAAAACATTGGCACAAAAATGGGATACAGAATCACAACTTCCCAAAGAAAATTTAATTGGTCGGGCGTTGTACATGGAACGGCAATTTTTAGAATCCGATTATTTCAAGTACAAATTAGGCGGAACAATACGGGATTATACCCTCGATCCTCTCGAAGATTTTATCGGAAAAAATCCTTCGGGGCATTGTGAATATTTTGCCGGTGCTTTGGTGTTAATGCTTCGCAGTGTTGGGATTGGTTCGCGTGTGATTGTTGGATTTAAAACGCATGTGGTTTCGCCGGGGGTGCAAGTTATTCGTCAATCCGACGCTCATGCTTGGGTTGATGTGCATCTCCCGCCGGAAATCATTTCAGAACGCTCCACTGGTCCTTACGCTCATTGGTGGACTTATGGCGGTTGGATGCGGCTTGACCCTTCGCCCGCCGCCGAAACAGCAACATTAATAAAAACCGTTTCGTTTAGTTTGACCGATTTCAATGAATGGATTCAAACGATGTGGGGTGAATTTGTCTTGAATATGAATTCCTCAAAACAATCTCAATGGATTTATCAACCCATTCAATCGACATTGCATTTTATTGCCTATCGTATTTTTAATTTTGACTTTTGGAAAAACCTTATTATCGAAACGGTTCAAACTTATAAAACCTTGTTTTTTTCGGGAGTTCAATGGCGTTGGCGTGATTGGGGAAATATTTTGATTTTTGTTGCTTTTTTTGCTTTTCTCTTTTTTCTATCATGGCGGTGGCTCCGATGGTTCTTACCGCGTTTGTTTCGGGCTTCGGGCAAAGAATGGAGGCGTAAAGCAACTATTGATTTTTATATTCGAATGGAGCGGTTGCTTATTCGTGTTGGGCGTGAACGCCGCCCGGAAGAAACTCCACTCGAATTTATCCGCCACTCCGGTTTCATAACCGAAACACGCCCTGTTGTTGATGCTTATTATCGTGTACGATTCGGGGCAGCGGAACTGACTGACGAAGAACTCCACGAAATTCGTGAACAACTCGATCTGCTCGAAAAGAAAATTATAGAACATAAACCCGTGTAAATCAAAAATTATTTATTATTCGTATCTATTCCGTAGAATAATTGTAATTGTTCAGTAACGATTTTATTTTTCCTCTTAACGTAGCATAGATAAGGGACGTTTAGGTTTAGGTAACAGTCTATTTTATTAACGACCACATAATTGAAATCGTCCGCAGATGACGCAGATTTTCGCAGATTATTTTAAAAAGGTTTTTGAAAATAATTTTTTGGGAACTTCTAAAAACTCAAAATTTACCGAGCGTTAATGGCGTGGGCTTGCCCCGCCCTGTTGAATTTTAGGCACAAAGCGCAAGGTAAACCCCGCCGTTAACTTGGTTATTAGAAATTCCCTACACTGATATATTACCCAAAAAGAATCTTTGAAAATCCTAGAAGATCGAATATCTGCGAATATCGGTGGACTAAAATCTGCGTAATCTGCGGACGAAAATAGACAATTACAGGTTTAGCCCTATCTGATGCAAAATTGATTCGATACTCTGTATCAGGATTTTTCCTTTTTGTGTCTCAATATGCTCATACCTTGCTTCTACATCTCCTCACCTATCCTCCTACCGGACATGTAGTCTTCTATGGTGAAAAATAAAATAGACAGTTACGAATAATGTTGCAAACAGATTATGGTAGTTTATTTACGGTTCAAATTTTTTTCGTTGCTGCCGATCCGTATCGGCAACAACCGCCGCAAGAATAAACGCTCATTGTTGTAACAATATGCTTTGATAAAAGAGATTCCGTATGGCGATGATACCGCAATACGAAATGAGCAGCGAAAAAAAGAATGATGCCCCAAGCCCCAAATTCAACAACCAACCGGCGCGGTATTCCCCCATGAGCGAGCGGCGATTGATTAAAATTGTTATGCCGCCGATTACGAGTGGTAGAACGAAAACCTGGGCGGCTTGTGTTAGAACTTGAATGTAAACCGGATTGGCGCCAAGAACGGGAACCATTAAACCAATAAAACATGCAATCAAAGCAAGAACACGAAATTCTGTTTTCTGCGGAACCATAGTTTCTGAACGATAATCAGCTAACAGAACCGGTGCAATGATTAAGATTGGAAAGATCGACGAAATACCGGCACAAACAACACCCACTAAAAATATTGCTGTTGCAAAATGACCGGTTAATGGTTTGAGGGTTTCAGTCATATCGCTGATTGATTTGACTGGTTCACCGCCCATATTGAAAATCGAACCGGTCGAACAAGCCATGATAGAAGCACTCACAACAAACATGAGAACCGCCGAAACAATCGCATCCCGTGTTTGAATGTGATATTCCTGAAACGTCCAACCTTTGGTTGTTAAAAGAATTGGTCGAACAATAAAGGTTGGAGCCGCCATTGTGGTTCCGACGAATGCGGCAACCAATAGATAATCTCCTTTAGGAATTGTCGGAACCAAACCTTCCGCAACCTGTACTGTTGTTGGAGGAACAAAAAAGAGTGACAATAAAAAGGAAAGTCCCATCAATGAAACCAGCAAAACAAGAATTGTTTCAAACCGTTTATAACTACCAAACCAAAGACAATAATAAACAATAGCAAGCATAAAAATTGCAACGAAAAGAGTTGTTCTGGGGTCAATTGTAGTCCAGATAAGTTGAATTCCTTCAAAAACCGCATAACTTGAAAGTCCAACCAACCCCGATAAACAACACCATTGTCCGAGAACAACCATAATTGCAACAAGAATTGCCGTTTTTTTACCGAATTCGCTTCGGAAGGAACTGATGGAAGTACGTCCTGTTACGATGGCAAAACGACCATAAGCTTCCATCAACACACCGGAGAAAAGACAACTGAACACAAGCACCCAAAGCAATTTCATACCGTGTTCCGAACCGGCAACAATCATTGATGTAACACTTCCGGTACCGATTGTGTAACCGACACAAAAAATTCCAGGACCGACAGCGGAAAGAATTTGATGAAAAACACTTGGGGTTTGGGTTCTGTGTATCATGTTTTTTGCAATATTTCTTGAACAAAGAATTTCTGTACTGAATTGAATTTCAAATTAACGTTTTACCCGTCCGCTAACATCGCCTGCCATGAGATTTTCAACTTCTGTTCGTGTTACATGATTGAAATCGCCGATAATTGAGTGAGCCAAACAACTAGCAGCCGCCGCAAAATGAATTGCAGTTACGGAATCGGATAATCCGTCGGTGGTCAGAGCCAAAATCAAAGCAGCTCCAAACGAATCTCCGGCACCAACCCGATCAACAATAGAATGAATTTCATACGGTTTATAATTTCCATTGGTGTCGAGCGGCGCAAAAAATGTTTCATTTTTTTGGGCATCGTAAAGCATTCCTCCCCAATTATTATGTGTTGCGGAGATACTTTCACGCAGCGTAATTGCAACCTTTTGGAGATTCGGAAATTGTGTAACGACTTCACGGGCAACTGCGGGATAACGGTGAATATCAATATTACCTTTTTCGGCGTCGGAATTTTGTGCATAAATTCCGAGAACATCGGCGCAATCACTTTCGTTGGCAATAACCAAATTAACAGACGGCAAAATTTTTCGCATTGTTTTTTCGGCGAGTTTGCGGGCGGGAATGGGCGGATTCCATGCCCATAATTTTTGGCGGAAATTCAGGTCGATTGAAACGGTCATACCGAGTTTTTGGGCGGTTTCGGCGGCATCGTGGGTAGCTTGTGCGGCTTCGCGTGAAAGTGCCGGTGTAATACCGGTTAAGTGTAACCAGGAAAAACCGTTCAAAATACTGTTCCAATCATATTGTTCCGGCGGCATAACGGCAATACTTGAACCGTTGCGGTCATAAATAACGTTACTTGAACGCTGATTGGCACCGGTTTCGAGATAATAAAGACCGAGTCGACCATTATTGCTTCGAATAATCCGTGAAGTATCAACACCGGTTGCGTGAACGGAACGGATACAAGCCTCTGCGATAGCGTGTTTCGGTAAAACAGTACAATAAGCCGATTCACCGCCAAGCAACGCAATTGAAACAGCAACATTAGCTTCGGCTCCGGCAAAACTCATCAATACAGTTCCCGGCATTGCCTGTACAAAACGCCAATTTCCCTCAGGAGCAATTCGCCCCATAATTTCACCAAATGTAATGATTTTCATTAAATCTCCTCTGTTTAATGAATACGCCTTTTAAAGTAAGTACTGAAAGTAAGTTCTGAAAGTAAGCAATTTTTTTGTTGCAAGTTCTTTTATACTATATTTTCCTAAAAATAACAATATGGTAATTATATCAGTGGAATATTTGTTTGAGTTTAAAAAGATATTCGCCCTGAAAGAGTAGAATTAGGATTCTAGCCTGCCCCTATCAAGGCTAAGTCAAAACAAAAATGACGCCGAAATGTTACTCTTTCAATTTGTAAACAGACAATTACACTGTGAACGGTTATACCATATCAATAGATCAAAATACCCCATTTGCCGAATTTGATTGTTTCACTTTCTTTGACTTCTTTTTGAGGAACAACCGCATTACCGAGAAAATTCCATGTTTTACCTTTATCTTCGGAAACAATAACACTGGAGCCGAATAGAATTTTTTTGTCGAGATGATTGACATAGCCCTGCAAGGGCGAGTTAATAGTTAATAGTTAATAGTTAATAGTTAATAGTTCGCAAACGGATTACTACCAAACGGCAATAATTCCGCTTGCGGCACTATTAACTATTAGGGAACTTCTAAAAACCTAATGTAAAAATTTATTGGTTAGAAGGAACGCGGTCGTCTCGACCGCATTTTTAGGCGTTTTTTGTAAAAAAACAGGGCAGGCGAGACGCCTGCGTTCC
>JAITIZ010000539.1 GCA_031279215.1 Planctomycetaceae bacterium | reverse complement strand
AACCTAATGTAAAAATTTATTGTTAGAAGGAACGCGGTCGTCTCGACCGCATTTTTAGGCGTTTTTTGTAAAAAAACAGGGCAGGCGAGACGCCTGCGTTCCTCCTAATATTAGGTTTTAGAAGTTACCTATTCACTATTAACTATTAACTATTAACTACTCTCACCCCCTAGCGGGGTTAAGAGCGAAAAATAAAAATTCCACTGATAGATTACAAAAAATACAAAAAATTATTTTCAAAACACTCTTTAAAATAATCTGCGAAAATCTGCGTCATCTGCGGACGATTTCAATTATGCGGTCGTTAGGAAAATAGACTGTTACGAACTATTTCGTCGGCGGTACAATGGCGATGCCTATTTTAACCGGAGCAACTTTAATAATTGTTTTTTGTTCCAATTCTATTGGCGGTAATTTTATTACGTTTGGAAATTGTTTTAACCAATCATCTGGGGTGCCGGTTATTGGTGAATAAGAAAAATCGTGATTGCCAAAACAATCTACAATGGGGCGTCTTGGGCTCTTTCCGTGTTCAGTAATTTGCCAAAGAAGGATACCGCCTTTTTGTGAAAATTGTTCTTCGGTTGCCCACAGTGTGCTGTAAACAGTTGGTCGGGAATCATTATACACACAAGCGGCTTCTGTTAAGCAATCATCACCCCGAACAAAGGGAATTGGAGTTGAATTATATTCCGACCAAATTGTTTGGACTTTTTGAGCCAACTCCTTGCCGGGAAAATGATAACGTGATGCTCTGCCGGTTACTAACGGTGAAAACTGAATGATAAAAATCCAAATAATTGCCCAAACGAAAATATTCACGAATACCAATTTTATTGACCGTGAATAAAATTTTTCCTTTTCTGCGGGAATTTTAACCGTGTAAAGTAAAAAGAGCGGTAACAATAACCAGAGATGACATCCCAACGCTGTCCGCATATAACCGGCACACACTAACGCAATAATCAGTTGTATGATAATCGGAACAAAAATAAAGAAGGTCAAATAACGTCCTGCCGGTGAAGAATGAATTTTATTTACATCAAAGTGCCATCGGAAACCAAGCATCCCATACAACGGTATTAACAAAATAAGAATGATCGGAATCTGTTTAATAAAAAAACGGGTTGGTGAAATAAGATGATCCCAAAATTCCGATTCGGTTTTGCCAATCGAATTAAAGGTATAACTCATCATTGAAGAGTAATATTGAATCAGCCAGAACAATAAAGGAAGTGTTATCAAAAAGCAGACGCCGGTTGAAAGATAGGGTCCAGGCGTTTTCCAATATTTTCGGGCTTGTTGTTCAAAAAACATGAACATGACAATTGTTATAATAAGTATGGCAACAGTGAACTTACAGTACATTCCCAAACCTAGTGTAATTCCGGTAAAGATCCAATAATGTTGCTGATTTTTTTCTAACGCATTATAAAGAAAATAAATTGTAAGAACCCAGAAAAAACGCATAAATGTCTGATTGTTGTACAGGGTACTGGAAAAATGAAAATATATGTACGATAACAACGTCAATGCCGCAAGAAGTGCGAGTTTGGGAGTAAGTATTTGTTGGGCAAATTTCCATACAACAAAAACAGTCAAAAGACATGCGGTTTGAGAAGCAAGATACGGAACAAATTCCGCATGCCGAAACAAGATCAAAAAAATCTCAACAGCCCAACCCTGAAATGCCGGATGCTTGAAAGTGGAAACAACCCAATTTTGACCAATGACCATCATTTCCATTGTATCGAGCATATAATTGGGCATAAAATACGGCGGTGCGAATGTCCAAAATAAGGCATGAAGAAGAACTGCCGTAACAAAAAGAAAAATACGATCAAAATAATTTTCGCCCTTAAAAATGTTGTTCCAGTGAATGCGATCCATGGGAGTTTTTATGTAAGTTTGAGTTGGTTTTTCCTAATCCTATTTAGACATGATATTCAAATAAATTTTCAAAATTGGTCTTGTATAAAATTCTATCATTATTATCCGACCGATTATGAATAATGCTATAATAACCAAAATATCAGAATCATTGCAATAGCATTTTATTCGTTTTATTCGTTCTTGCAGAATGGTCAAAATGCCTAAAATATACTTCTTGCGTTCATCATTTTACGTTTAATCAATTAAGAGTTTTGTTAAAACAATATTTTCGTAATGTTTTGGTGAAATATTTGTTTTTCGTTCTTAACCGTGCTAGGGGGGAGATATGCCTAACCGTAGGTATAGCGCAAGTGCAACCTACGGCCAAATTAGTTATTAGTTATTTATTAGTTATTAATGAATAATGTTCGCAAGCGGAGTTCTTATCATTTCGATAAAAACACGCTTGCGAACTATCAACTTTCAACTTTCAACTTTCAACTATTAAATTACCATTGGTATTGGAGACCGACGTAACCGTTACTTTGGAATCCGTCACCGTCACGGTCAAGAGCGGCGTCGCCGGTGAATCCGCCGAAGACGGAGGTTCTGCTGCTCAATGCGAGTGAACCGCCGACATTGAACGTCAACACGGAACGTCCCAACTTGGAACCGTACAACGTACTGTTAATCGCTTTGTCGTAACCGAGTTTTGAACCGTCACGGGCAAAGACTTTTGTTTTCAATTCGTTATCATTCAAATCGTATGAATAATAGAGACCGGAATTGAATACAAAACCGCCTTTGACAAATTTCAGATCACTACCAATTCGCAAAAATGCTTGGGTGTAATCGACGCCGTCGTAAGCGATTGCGGTTGCCAACTTGCCGTCTTCGAGAGCAGCATCCCAATTATTGATCAACAAATCGAACCCGATAACCGGACGATAACTCCATCGGCGATTCGCAAAAATCCGTTTACCGAGTTCAAGATTAATCTCGTGGGTGTTGCCGTCAAAGGCGGATTTGTGGGAATGCCAGTCGAAGCCGAGTCCCGGATCGAATCGGTTTAACTTGTAATCCTGCGAACCATAATTGTACACCGCGCGGAAATCAACGCCGTTACGGAAAACGCGAGCCGTGTAAGCCCCGAAATAAACGTCGTCAGCATCCAGTCGATCTGAGCGTAAGGTTGCTTTGGAACCTTCATAACCGAACAGCAAACCGAGTTGTGCTTTGTTGGTTTTGAAGAGGTCGAGACCAACTTGAACGCCATCGGTTCCGATTTCCCAATCACCGTTTTCAATTCCGATATTGTTGTAGGAACTTTGGTAGGAGTTGGAACGTCCGATGTAGTTGACCCATACACTACGTCCAACCGACAACCCTTTGGAACCGCAAGGATCACACGGATTGCACGCGACATCATCATCGCAGGTCGGCTCACACGGTTCACAAACCGGTTCACAAGCATCGCAAACGGGTTCGCAAGGATCACACGGTGCTTGACCAAGAATTCCCTTGCTGACTTTAACACGTTGTCCGCCGGAAATCAGATGATCACGGGTTGCTTCCCAACCGGTGTTGTAACGGTGAATCGAAGCCGGTAACAAAAAACCGTCCGCCAAACTCGCACGCTTACGATTGCTCGAATAATAACCGTTCAACACAGGAACATTTCTCCATTTATATTCGGTGATTGAACTCAATGAAAGTACTTTCTCTCCGGTTGTTGGATCGGTAACAGCATTGGTACCTAGTGTCGGGTTTGCCGTAAGCAAAGCCAAACTACCCGGCGTTGTGTTACCGTAAAGAGCAACACTTGCTGGAGCTTGCGCACCAGCATTATTGTTACCAATTGTTAAAGTACCCACGATGGCGTTAGCACCATTACCATCCATTGCGAATAGACCGTTGTTGACTACAACATTACCGCCAACTAATACATTTTGGGTTACAAGTGTACCAGCATACTGGTTATTAGCAGCGTTACCAACAGTGTAAGCACCATTAACAACCGTGCCATTTATGACAACTGTTTTACCTGTTGCTACTTGATGAGTTACTGCTGCTCCTGGTGATAAAAATCCAGAACCTGCAACATAATCAGCATCTGTATTCCAAGTAACATTGTCTGCACCAATTACAACAAACGCCTGACCTTTGTTCGTGTGTTTGTTACGACCAGTGATAGTAAGATTGCCTTGGCCCAAGCCATTAAAATCCCACATTGTAATACTGCTACCAATGCCATCAGACGCTGCACCAGTAATTTGAACATCACCAGCATCCGTGTTAATCGTAAGATCAACTTCATCCCAAGCGTTTATACCAGTAACGAATCTTGCCAAACTACTGCTATCTTGCGTCGATGTTGCAATAACATCTTTCGTAATAGTAAAAGTTGATGGACCAACAACGTTAATACCGATAGCCACGGAATCACTTTGAACATTAACTGTTCCAACATCAAATTTGCCTGCAATTCCGGGAGATGTTCCCAGTAAAGTTAAATTTCCAACATTAATACCTGTTGCAAGATTAACCAGATCGGTTGATACAATTGTAACATCGCCAGTTTTCAAAGAGCCGTCTGTTGCAATTCCACCAGCAATATCACTTGCAGTATTAAGTGTTGCACCTTGCTTTTCACTTCTAACAGTAACGTTTCCAACTGTTAATGATTCAGTGGAACCAACACCGTCGCCAATAGCACCAACTCTAACTCCCAATGCGATAGCCACCGGAAGTCCAGACTGGTTTGCAGTTACATTAACGTCGTTGATTTTAACATCAGCATCATTTATAATATCCCCAGACAAAAAACCAGCAACGCTACTATCTCCTCTCACTGTAATATCGCCAACAGTTACTTTGCCGGAAATATCATTATGAGTTACCATCGAATCAGCAAATCCTACACCAACTGCGAATGATGGTGCAAGAGTTCCG
>JAITIZ010000509.1 GCA_031279215.1 Planctomycetaceae bacterium | reverse complement strand
TACCTAATTGTCAAAGATCAAAAATCTATTTTATCAATGTCTCACCTACTTTTTTTATTCTCGTAATTAATATATCTTGAGGTCGAAAAAAAACAAGACAGTAAAACTGAAAAAAAATTCAAAAAATATTTTTTGCTAAAAATGGCTTTTATTTTTCAAGTTTTTCCCATAGACTACCGAACAAAAAAATTCAAAATTACCACATCACAATCATTGGGGAGTCTCTTGAAAGCACCAACATTTTTTATTATGATAAATTCTCTCTGATTTCAATGATGACAATTACGTCCAGCTTAAAACCCCAGTTGTATATCAAAATCATAAATTACTAATACCTAAAACACCGACATCGTAACAAAATCCACAAATACCTCAAAATAGAATTTCCGATACAATTTTATATTGAGATGATTTGTAACTTATTTATAATCAACACCTTAACATCAACTCTTGTTCCCTGTGAACACCGCCGTTTTGAAAAGTGAACGCAGGGACGAACAAACGATTATCGTAAGTCATTTTGTAATAAAGACTTGTCATAAAATTGCGTCTGGTAAATAACTTTGTGTCAGGTCGCATCAGCGTACTCGCCGATATAACGTTTCGGCAAAATGTTGACTACCTTTTGATTACCTACCTAATAATTATTTCCCAAAATTCCAAAATAATCGAAAAAAACTAAAAGCAGAAAGTTACAAAAGAAAGTTAGTTCAGTTATGTCGGTTCTCCTTCTTAATATGCCGTTTGCACAACTTTGTTGGCCCAATCTTGGTTTAAGTTTGTTGAAGAGTGCGTTGAGGGTTCGGGGAATCAATTGTGATTTGAAAAATCTTTGTTTTTTGTTTGCGGAACGAGTTGGGTTTGATTTATACGATTGGATTGCGGGACATTTTGCGTTTGTTCTCGGTGGTGAACATCTTTTTGCAAAAGCCTATTTCGGTAACAGGTTGCCGACAACAGAACAATTTTGGAACGATATTTTACTCTGGACAGAACCGGAACTCGATAAACAGGACAAAATTGATTTTGAAACAGTCGCTTCGGCAGTGTTACCGTTTTTGAACGATTGCATGAAATCAATTGATTGGCAACAGTACAAAATTGTTGGTTTTACCACTTCCTATCAACAGACATTACCCTCCCTCTGTTTGGCACAACAGATTAAAAAACAATATCCGCATATTCAGATTGTTCTCGGCGGCGCAGCTTGTGAAGGAGAAATGGGCGAGGAACTCTTACAACAGTTCAAAGAAGTAGATTATGTTTTTACAGGTGAAGCAGATTATACTTTTCCAATTGTTGTACAAAAAATTCTTGACGGAACAATCAATACACAATCGTTACCAAAAAGCGTTTTGTCAGGAACAACTCATCGTAAATATCTTGGAACAGAGTTGTTGATATTACAAGATGAAAAAAATTCCGCACAAATATTGGAAACAGACCGTTCCGAATCAATTGTTACAAACCTTGATCAGCTTCCTCCGCCGAATTTTGATGATTATTTTATTGATTGGCGTTGTAGTCCGTTACGAAATGAAGTGAAGCCGTTATTGTTTTTTGAAACATCACGTGGTTGTTGGTGGGGGGAACGCCGTCAATGTTCTTTTTGCGGACTCAACGGGCACTCACTTCGGTATCGTTACAAAACTCCCCAACGAGCGGTTGACGAACTTATCGAACTTGTTAAACGTTACGGAATACATGAAGCCTGTTTTTCAGATAATATTTTTGCTAAAGAATATTTTGAAACATTTTTGCCGTTATTGAAAGCGTCGGGTCTTAATCTTCGTTTTGAGTTTGAGATGAAGGCAAACCAGAAGAAGGAACATGTTCGGAAAATGCTTGACGCCGGTTTGGCAGCAGCACAACTCGGTATCGAAACATTGTCAACCCCCATTCTTAAAATGCTCAGCAAAGGCGCAACCGCACGGCATAATTTACAAGTCCTTAAATGGTACACCGAAGGCGGTATCGAAGTGAAATGGAATATTTTGTACGGTTTCCCCGGTGAAGACTCAAAAGAGTACGAAAAATTGACCGAACTACTGCCCCTCGTGTTTCATTTTCATCCGCCAACCGCATTCGGTAAGGTTCGGATTGACCGGTTTGCTCCGTATCATAATGATCCGAAAAAGCATGGTATTGAAAATTTACGTCCGTTTCGCGGTTTTCGGTTTTTGTATCCGTTTGATGACCAATCGTTACGGCGATTGTCTTATTATCATGAATTTGATTTTGCTGACGGGCGCGATGTTAATGATTATATCAAACCGTTTTTGAAACAAGTAAAACGTTGGGATGAAGAATACGCTAAGGGAACATTGCGGGCTTTTGACCGGAATGACGGGGTGTTGTTACTTACGGACACACGTTCTATAGCAGTTGAATTTCAGTATCGTTTATCGGGTATTGAACGGGAACTTTATCTTTTCTGTGACACGGCACGAACATCCCAGGAAATTTCGGAACGATTTCCAATTTCTGTTGAAAAAACACTGACTCGTTGGATCGAACAACGTATTATGATTCCGGTTGATGACCGTTTTTTCACGCTGGCTCTGAATGAACCAACATCAACAACTTCTTTCTAAAACAATAAATGTAATTATTCACACAAATTTACCGCTCTTGAAATTTCGTAATATTTCATCGGAATTTTTTTTCAAGAGAATAAATAGAACAGTGAGGATATTGAGCGGTACTGTTGAGTAATCTTGACAGATTTCCAATTCGGAAATATCCCATGTGTCTCTAATATCTCATATCCCTTTAAATTCCGATTAAATTCCGATTAAATTCCGACTTCAAAAATTCTATTGAAAGATTACCAAAATATTTATTTTCGATATTCTGTAAATTTTGTATTTTAGCAGTTTTATGTTACTGAATAATTACTATATTCTTTACTTTTTTTAATTTTTTGCAAATTTTAAGTCTAGGTTTGTTAGTTGGGAGTTGACAAAACGAATGATTTTGATAAATTTTTGCTATGTGGTTATTCCTGTTCCTAACAATTTTTTCACGAAACGTCAATGTCAAAACAACAAATTCATGGTAATCCGATTATTGTTATTGTAGGGTCTCTTTTAATATTGGTTGTGGTTATTTTTTATAACGCAATTCACATTGTTGAACCGGGCAGTGTTGGAGTTGTGGTTCGGCTCGGCGAAGCTCAATCAGATGCTCTTGAAGAAGGGGTTCATCTGGTCATTCCGTTCATCACCTCCGTCAAACCGCTCGACATAAAAATCAAAAAGGCGGAAGTAAAAACCGCCGCCGCCTCCAAAGACCTGCAAACTGTTAATGCCGAAATTGTAGTCAATTACCGGATCGATAAAAATAATGCGGTAAAATTGTTTCGAGATATCGGCGTCGGCTATCTCGCAACCGTTATTGAACCTCAAATTCAAGAATCGTTCAAAGCAGGTGCCGCCAAATACACTGCGGAAGCCCTTATCACGGAACGTTCCGATGTTTCAGCCGGTATTAGGGAATCCATTAGCTCAAGAATGCAACAGTTTGGGGTGATTATTGATGCGGTTAATATTACGAATTTTGATTTTTCTCAAGAATTTAATCGGGCGATTGAAGAAAAAATGACTGCCGAACAACGGGCATTGCAAGCTGAAAAGGAATTGGAGCGGTATAAATTTGAAGCGCGGCAAAAAGTAGAGACGGCACGAGGGGAAGCGGAAGCGGTGATGGAAAAAGCCAAAGCCGAAGCCGAAGCACTCAACCTCAAAAAACAATACGCCACACTCGAACTCATCTGGCTTTCCGCTGTCGAAAAATGGGACGGAAAATTACCAACTCATCTCTTCAATACACCCCCAATTCCCGTATTCAATACACAAGTTAATACAGAATCTAATAACGTCTCAAATAAAAACCCTAATATAGATACAAAAAAATAATCCATGAAAATCCGCGAATATCGAATCTCTGCGAAAATCTCTGGACGAAAATCTGCGTAAATCTGCGTAAATCTGCGCCAATCTGTGGACCCAAATAGACAATGACCTCACAATCTGTTGATCTTGTCAAAAAATGAAAACCGAATTGTCAAGTGTGATGAGTAATAAGTCTTGCCAAAAGAGTTGGTATTGGCTATACTTTTGTCCTTTGAGTTGATTCTTTGACTTATTTGTTTTTGTTTTTAAAACATGAATGATTTGAAAATTTTTTCCGGTCGTGCTAATCCTAGTTTAGCCAAACAGATTTGTGATTATCTTGGTATTCCGCAAGGTCAACTTACGGTTGGTAATTTTCCGGACGGCGAGACCCAATGTAAGATTGAGCAAGATGTTCGCGGGCAGGACATTTTTATTATTCAACCGACTTGTCCGCCGGTTAACGATAATCTCATGGAACTTTTGATTTTGATTGAAAGTTTCAAGCGGGCGAGTGCGGATCGGGTTACGGCGGTTATTCCCTATTTTGGCTATGCACGTCAAGATCGGAAAGATGAAGGGCGAGTTCCGATTACCGCAAAACTGGTTGCCAACATCTTAACGCGTGCAGGGGCTGACCGAATACTTTCAATGGATCTCCATGCAGCGCAAATTCAGGGATTTTTTGATATTCCGGTGGATCATTTAACTGCGGCGCCGGTTCTCGACAATTTTTTTCGGAATCTTGGTTATACGGAAGATCGTGTCGTGGTGGTCAGTCCTGACGAAGGAAGTATCAAACGGGCGGCAACCCATGTTAAATCGCTTGGCGGAAGTTTAGCAATTATCGACAAACGCCGTTTTGGTAATCGTGTTGAGCAAGCGAATTTGATTGGCGGACCCA
Organism: Planctomycetaceae bacterium; assembly: GCA_031279215.1. Lineage (GTDB taxonomy): Bacteria > Planctomycetota > Planctomycetia > Pirellulales > Thermoguttaceae > WRKP01. Next base: position 2,188 of record JAITIZ010000509.1, on the reverse strand, counting down.
TTAACGGAAAAATCGCTCTAATTTTCGATGATATGATAAGTACGGGCGGTTCTATTTGCGGTGCCGCTCATCTGGTCAAAAAACAAGGTGCCGAAAAAATTTATATTGGCGCAACACATGGTGTTCTTTGCGGCAATGCGATTGCCAATCTTCGTAATGCCCCTATCGAACATATTATCTTAACGGATACAATTCCATTACCGGAGGAGTTGCTGCCGAATCTGAAGATATTAAGTGTTGCGCCGTTACTTGGCGAGGCGATACGGCGTATCCATTGCCATGAATCGGTGAGTCGTCTTTTCTGTGACATGCAACTCTGGAGCGGAAAATAAAATTTTCAGCGACAATCTGCGTAATCAGCGGACAATCCTAATCTAAGGAATGAACGCGGAAAAGATGGAGATATAACGATTCCACTGATATATTACTTAAATTGTTAATGATTTTTATCCGCAGATTACGCTGATTTTCGCAGATTGATTCAAATGATCGCTTGCGTAATCAGCGACAATCTGCGTAATCAGCGGACAATCCTAATCTAAGGAATGAACGCGGAAAAAATCGGACCCCAAGGTCCCGGTTCCCCTTTGGCATTTTCATACCGCACACAAAAATACACCATTTTACCGCTGTCCTCTTGGGCAAAATCAAACAACTCCTTTTTTCTCCGCGTAAAACGCGAATGCGGTAACTCTTCACCGGATACCGGTGCCTTTATTAATTCCCGTTTGATGCTGAGTGCCGCTTCTGTTGATGCACCGCCGGACGGCATCACTCCCCAATAAATCCTGAATCCATAATCACTCCGATGCGGATCGGGTGGAGAATTGGAAAGCGGACGTAAATGCAGGGTGAGTAAATGCGGACCAGGTCGTGAAATATCCGCTTCTGCTTGGGAAGTGGGCGGCGGAACCGGCGTGTGAACGGTGTCTTTCGGCTTCAACTTCAACGAAATCCAATCCGTGTCCGTAAGCGGCGGACTAATAAAATAATGGTTCTTAATCGAACGCATCTTCTCCGTCAACACCATAAATGCCATCCGACATTCGGAAGTAATCACCTCCGTCCGATCACTAGACATCGCCACCGCCAACAACTCTTCAGCTGCCTCTGTCAATGTCCGTAATTGCGAAATTTCCTCTGGCGGTATTCCCCACGGCGGTGTCGCAGTGCCCAATACCTGAAGCCAATCTTTCGCCATTGCTATCTGTTCAGACCGCTTGCCCGGTAACCAATGAGTAGGACTAGTCATAAATACCTCCTTTGTTGTTAATTTTTCAAAAAACCAACGAAATCATGAATCATTTCACTCAAAAATCACGAAACTAAACCAATAAACACCTGATCCGCAATGGTTGCGCCCTTATGTTTTGCGGAAGTCTCGGAAATTTGAATCTCACTATGCTCCCTATCTTCCTCCGAAAATACGTCATTTTCAGTTAGAAATACGTCGTTTCTAATTAGAAATGAGTCATTTCTAGTTAGAAATATGTCATTTTCAGTTAGAAATGCGTCGTTTTCAGTTAGAAATGCGTCGTTTTCAGTTAGAAATACGTCGTTTCTAATTATAAATTAGTCATTTTCAGTTAGAAATGCGTCGTTTCTAATTAGAAATGAGTCATTTTCGGTTGAGAATAACTCTGTTTTCCCGCAGAATAAGTCGGTTTGACAAAGATTTTGGTCAATACAGAAAGAAAAATCAGTACAATTGACAACATAAATGTTGCCTAATTGCGTTTTATTGAAATGATTGTCCCCGCCCCCCTCTTTTTTCCATTTTAACATCAAACGAGGGCAATTTGACAGACTACGAGGGTAATTTAACATAAAACAAGGGTAACTTAACAGACAATTAGTCATAGTAGTCGATTTTTTTCTGTTAAAAGAAAGTATGATCAATGAATTATATGATCAATGAATTAGTTGACGGTTAAAACGTTCACGTTATGAGAACGGAGTTAAATCACATTCTAAGTTTTTCGGATTCCTGGTCAAAAAAATTTAGTAAAAACAACTTAGTAAAAACAACTCAAATTCATAAAATTAGAGTAGGGACAATAAGGATAAATGGAATATTAGGGACAAAAAAGTTCATAGTTGATTGTTTCCCGTAAATTCATTGACAAAAACGGTAAAGAACAAACTGTAACAAGTGATCCGCTGCCGATTCGTGTTGGTACTGCCCTGA
>JAITIZ010000457.1 GCA_031279215.1 Planctomycetaceae bacterium | reverse complement strand
GATCAATGAAAATACAACTCCACTTGTTTCATATATCTATGACGGTTCGGGTAGTCCGATGCAAACAACTTACAATCAACCAAATGTTTCATTGACTTATGTGAATGGTGGTCTTGATCGCTATGCTAGGATTATAAACCATTCATGGATTAAAAATACTAATCCGCTCGTTCATATTATTCATAGTTACGATTACAACGGAAATCGTATAAAACGTTACGATCCTATTCATGCCGCAAATTCTGAACTTTATACTTACGACAATTTAGGGCAAATTAAAACTCTGAATCGCGGTGTTCTAAATACGGCGCAAAATACTGTTACTACTGTTAATCATTCAGAGTCATGGAATTTCGATAAAACCGGTAACTGGTCTCAATACACAAAAAATAGTGTTACTAAAAATAGAGATCATAATGCAGCCAACGAATTGCAGGGTATTGCAAATCACGACGCTAATGGTAATATGGTTTTAATGCCCGGACTTAAAGGAAAGTATGATGCTTGGAATCGACTCGTTGAAGTTCGCGATTCAAACGATAATTTAATTGCTCAATATGAATACAACGGCTTAAACCAACGCCTCAAAAAAACAGTTGGCTCTACAGTAACCAAATCTTTCTTTAATGAAAACTGGCAGGAAATTGAATCAGTTACGAATAATCAGGTAACGAGTTACGTTTGGGGATTAAGGTACATTGATGATTTAGTGTTGCGTGAAAAAGGCGAAGAACGATTATATTCACTTGCCGACCCAAACTGGAATGTTATCGCAATTTGTGATTCGACAGGTTCTGTTGTGGAACGAATGAAATATGATGCGTTTGGTAAAATTACGCGGCTTAACAATAATTTTGGCACGAAAAATGGTTCGGATTATGCGTGGAATAGAACATTCACCGGGCAAGTCTTTGATCTGGAAACGGAATTGATGCTCTATCGGAATCGGTATTATCATACAGGGTTGGGAAGGTTCACGACCATTGACCCAATAAAATATGAAGCGGGAGATGAGAATTTGTATCGATATTGCGAAAATATTCCAGTTCAATCTTGGGATTCCTACGGATACTCACGGAATGGTAAACGAAACAAAGCACCAAGTGTACACTGTAGCCTCGATCCTTGTGTCAAGGTATGCAATGGCAATAGGTTGCCGGGACAACTTGATAAAACTGCATGCATCGAGAAATGCTTCCAGATGGAAGCGGCATTTCAGGATTGGTATGAACGTAATCGAGATATTACTTGGACAAAAAATTTGGAACCGTGCCCGTGTAATTTGAAAGATAGATGCAAAAATAAAGATAAGTGGACAGAGCCTACAACAGAATTGCATGGGTATCACGTAGGAGCAACGAGTTGTATTCGTTCATCGACTGGTATCTGGAAATCAGAAAACCAGTGTTGCTACGATGAAAATGGAAATTTAATTACATCAGGAAGTGGGCAAGGGTCTGCCGACCGATGGCGGGGACCTTCAATAACCTTCCCAGGACATGTGGTTTATGATATGGAACCTGCTGACTGGGCAACTCTTCTTGATGGTGGTAGGTGGGGATGCCATTCAGAAGCATACTTGAATGTAAGACCACAAGTTAAACCAGATGATTGTGAAGGGGTACCAACGCCAGTACAATAATCATTGTGAGATGTTACTACAGATTCGATATACATGTAGTAACAATATAACAATGTTATCGAACTTTTCATTTGGAGTAATTGTATTATGAAAACACGAGTATTGATGATTTTATCTGTTATTTTTCTTTGCGTGATGATTTTATTATCACTGGACTATATGAAACCAGTTTATCAATCAGCCGCATCTCTCTTACTGATTCCTTCATGCATATTCTGTATATATTATTTGATTGCTTTTCTTACAATGCCTTATGTTGGAATAGTCGCAATCTGTGAAATGTCGGCGGATACGAGGGGAGATTCATTCTGTACAACCGCTTATCAATGGTCTTATGTTTGTCTGAGGATAAATTTAGTGTTTCCGCCTCTTTTCTTTTTTTTATTCATCTTTTTCGCCGGAGGTTTACTGGCACATGAAATTTCTGTTCTGTTATTGTTTTGCAGCATAATCACTTGTTTGATTGCCAACCTGTTGCAAATTATCATAAACATTCTTTTGTTTTACAAGTATCATAATGCTTTACAATTATTTGCGTTGATAACTCAAATGTTGATGTGTGTAATGATGTATTTTGTAAATCTGTTGTTTTCACAAATTGCAGGAGGATTGGGATAGTTTACTGCCCTTGTCCAGAAGAGGTGCGCTTGTTCAGAAGATTAGAAATGATTTAAAATTACCGGTACGATAATAAAAATTAAGATAATTTATAGACAGTGCAACAAGAAATGAAGTGAATTATTATTTCGGTAATACTCGAAAAACGACAAAATTGTTCAAAAATTGAGTTTTGCACATACTGTAACCGCAGATTGATCATTGATAATCTGGTTAACAAGATAAATTAAATTCGTTCAACACGAATGATTGGCAGATATAACCGACCTTCAAGAAATTCGAGCTGAAGTTTTATTTTTGTTCCATATTTTCC
>JAITIZ010000451.1 GCA_031279215.1 Planctomycetaceae bacterium | reverse complement strand
ACAGAAAATAATTAGCACAACATTTCGGTAAACAACTTGAAAGTTTCGCTACAGATTGTTCAAATTTAGATACAGGGTTATTCGTATCCTTGTTACAATTCTTTGACATCACTCGGTCTCCTTAAGTTAAAAGAGGGATTGAAAAGGCTAAAACGATAAACAATAATCTACACAAATTACAACAAAATGAAAAGACCTATTTTTGGGAAAGGGCAGATTCTGAAAAATAAACACCATCTGATTACGAATGGGGGGTGTGTATGTTTGATATTCTCATTTAACTAATTGTAAATCATAACCTATCGGTACTTCGACCTCATCCTCAATCTTACCGCATTTTTCCGTACATTTAATTTTATATTCTCCAGTAACTGTCCATGTGTAAAAATTAGGACCATTGCCACTGCCTGGCGGATTTTTCGTATCACCTGAAAATATCGGAGTATATTTTTTGGCAAAAGCATTTTCAATCTGTGTGTTGTAAAATTGGACAGATTGTGGATGAAGAAATGGATCAGGAAAAGTAGCTGGATTAGAAAGCCAAACAGAACCGTGATCTTCCGCAGGCGGTCTGACTGCTATAATTTCGTTATCTGTATTTACAATCAATTGCCGCCAAAAGTCTTTATTAGATTGTGTTGAATCGGCAAATGTTACCGACTTCTGTTTCACACCATCATGTGTAAAATTTTCAGTAACGGAACTATTTTGTGCAAAAACCATATAGAATGATAGAAAAAAACATAATATCATTCCTAGAGCAGTACAAAAATATAAGTGTTGTTTGGTTGTCATAGAAATCTTCTCCAATTTCGATACTTATTTTTGTATTTGCTTGAATAATCTCAAAAGAATCAATAGGATTACTGATTTTCTAAACGAAAAAATAAAAAAATGAAAAATAAAACTTAATTAACGAAACAATAGAATTATCCGATAAACATTGATGCGTAATTAATTTGTCAGAGGACTTTTGTAAAATTTTTGTATTTCATTTTTTTGTATTTTTTTCTTTCTCTTGCCTTTCTTTTTTAATACGTTGATCGATTTCGTCTTGTGTCAGAGCAGTACCAACACGAATCGGCAGCGGATCACTTGTAACAGTTTGTTCTTTGCCGTTTTCGTCAATAATCTTGCGGGAAACAATCAAACCATAAATGCCATCTTCCGACATATCAAAAATCTGATTCAGTACAATAACTGTTTCAGCAACTTCTTCCTCTGGTTTTACCGTTACCATTGGTTTGGGATCCTTACTCTTTTCCGAAAATAATTTTTGTCCGTAAAGTGTCAATGCAGCGTTTTGAACATCACCATTACCTCTCGGCTTATGAAAATCACGGTTCAGACCAGGAGTTTTTAATGTTAATCCGTAAACATCAAAAATATTAGTAACATCCTCCTGCATCGAAATAGGTTTTGTTTGTGAGTTTTTCGTAGCAAGTTGAATATAAATGGGGCAATAATCTTCATATTTTTCCTTATCGGCAAGAAAGGAAAGAGCTACTCCATATTGATATTTGTTCCATTTTTTTGTAAAATTCACAAATATTTTATTGCCTTCGGTATTACTTATAACAACAATTTTTAGTTCATTTGACAGTACTACTTTATCCATTTCTGGTTGAAAAATATTAAACGCTTTCACCGCACGAATGTAGTAAGTTCCATCTAATGAAAAATCATGTGTCTGAGAAGACACTATCCGAGATTGCTTATATACGTTATTGGGTTCGGATAAATGATAACGTGTACTTCCTGGTGGAATGACAAAGCGGGCTTTATCCTGATCCTTGTGAACAAAAATATATTCAAGTGCGGAATTAATATCATTGGAAATTATTTCTTGACCACTTTTTTTTGAAACAAGAAAAAATATCGGATACAAATTTCCATAAGGTATCAGTTTGGAATCTGTCGTTGTATTTACGATGCTTACATCAACTGTTATCAATTCACCGGTTTTATAAGAGGCTTGAGAAGAAGACAGAACAATACTCATCTCACATGGTTTGATTACTTGATGCTTTTGAAATTGAGAACGAATTGGGTCTGTCAACAAAAGAGAATCTGTCGGCAATTGTTTTTCCGACAATATTTGAGAAAGACAAGGCTTTGACATTAAAACCATTAATAGACAAAAAATCACCGTAACTATGTTTTTCATAATAGTAATTACAATAAAAGGTTATAGTTGAATCAATTAAAGAATGAATTCCATATAGGTAATTCGTTACTTTCTTGTCCAATGTTTTGGGGTGTTATAAATGGATTTTTAAGTTGATTATCTTCATAATCACCTCCAGCAATACTTCGATGAATTTCGATATCTTTAACTTCATACGTTGCGTTGACTGACCACGAATAAATTTTTTTCATGGTGTATTTGTTAAAAAATATAAAAAAGTTTTCTGTTGTCACTGAATTTGAGATGAATTTTTCGTAATTTCTTCGGCATATTGTCTAATAATCTTATGATAAGGAGCTCCTTTATTATTTTGCCATGCATCATGGCAAAGTTCCATTGCCCTTTTATAACATTTTTTTGTTATATCTAATTGATTTTGTAAAACTGCCTGATTTCCAAGCATTCGATAACGGTCAATCAGACAAATCAAGGCATCATCGGTTTTCGATGATTTCGGAAAACGCGACAAAAACATTTCAAATGTTCGAATGGATCGCATGAAACCT
>JAITIZ010000279.1 GCA_031279215.1 Planctomycetaceae bacterium | reverse complement strand
TTGTTATGACAATAATGTTTGTGAAATGATGTAGTAATTTTATGCGGATAATCCCGCATAACCAAAATTTTGCTGCGTTGATTGTGTCGCATGCGGAATTTTTATTACAATGGTTATAATCACAATGGTTATAAAAATGGTTATAAATCCGTACGTAACACTCTCTATTATCAACTTTCCACTATCAACTATTATTCTGTTCTTTCAGGACAGAAGAAAGAAAATAGAATCAATCATTAGTAAAAATATAATCTATCAGTGAAATTTTTATTTTTCGCTCTTAACCCGCTAGGGGCTAATATAAAAAACGAAAATTCCACTGATAGATTACTATTACTTTAATTTAACCTTTAACTTTATTTTTTCCAATTATGAAACGTTTAGTATTTTTGTTTTTGATTTTCAGTTCATTTGGTTTGCCGTGTTTTCTCAAGGCAGACGAGAAAACCGATTCGTTAATTCCCGCAACAATTTTACAACCGGTTCCGCCGGAGTATGCGGATGATCAACGCTCATTTCAAGGTATTCCAAGTATGACTGCCGCTCCCAATGGGCGTCTTTGGGCAACATGGTACACTGGCGGTGTTACCGAAGGGGACGAAAATATTGTTCTTACCGTAACAAGTTCTGATGCCGGTAAAACATGGTCGAAACCGATTTTTGCAGTTGATATTCCGGGACCGGTTCGGGCTTACGATCCGTCGATGTGGACAGACCCAAACGGTAATGTTTGGCTTTTTTGGGCGCAAAGTTATCATTGGTGGGATGGTCGAAGCGGTGTTTGGTGTATGACAACCAACTCGGGAAACCGTGAAGATGCTGAATGGTCAAAACCAAAACGAATCTGTGACGGAATTATGATGTGTAAACCAATTGCCGATTCGAAAGACCGTTGGATTTTACCGGTAGCCGTTTGGAATATCGAACCCGATCACCCCAACCGAACTCTTCAACCAGGTGCTCATTTTGTTGTCTCCGAAGATAAAGGAATAACCTGGAAATCCTTTGGATGTTCAACAATTCCACGAAAAGACGCTTTGTTTGATGAACATAATATTGTTGAAAAAAAGGATGGTTCCTTCTGGTTGTTACACCGTACAAAATACGGTATTGCGGAGACTGTTTCGATTGACGGCGGTAAAACATGGAGTGAAGCCAAACCGTCCGTTTATCCGCATACCTCATCACGTTTTTTTGTACGGCGTTTGAAATCCGGCAATTTGTTGTTCGTCAAACACGGCAAAATGGAACAACTCACCGGACGTAGTCATCTTCAGGCGTTTATTTCCGATGACGACGGAAAAACATGGAAAGGCGGACTCATGCTTGATGAGCGTAACGGTGTTTCCTATCCAGACGGAGATCAAACAAACGATGGAATCATTTTTGTTATCTATGACTTTGACCGGACTGGAGCAAAAGAAATTCTAATGGCACGTTTCACCGAAGAAGATGTTTTAGCCGGTAAAATCGTTTCACCAAACAGTGTGTTACGGTTGCTGGTAAACAAAGCAACCGCAGTTCATCCGCAATTCCAAACACCCGCCAAAATACTTGAGTTCGAACCGGCTTCCAACTCGGACGGTAAACCAATCCGTTTCGGAAATTCCCCGACATTGGAACTGAAAAAAGCCGAACCGGATGTTTTCAAAAAAGACGCCAAACTGTTCACCAACCGCGATTATCGGCTTCTCAATTATCCGAAAGAACTTGAAGGCAAAAAATTTGTCCGCAGCGAAATTCAAGGAGCCGAAGCGGTTTGTACCAGTCCGGGTATGTTGTACGTTTTTACACCATTGCCGAACCGGAACAAAGACAATGTAACGGAAACACTTTTGAAATCCGGTTTTGAAAAAGTTGCGGTTCCCGAAATGCTTTTGTTTGGTAATTATGTTGGAAATATTGCTACGATTTACCAAAAAGAAGTCAAGGAAGGGGAAACAATTAAATTCGGTATTTGGGGTGTCATCGTGTATTGATTAGTTATCGTAACAGTATGACAGGGAATAACCGTTTACGTTATTTCGTAATGAGACCATTGTGTACAAAAATACCTAAAACTTAAAAACTTGAAATGTGTGGAATTTGCGGGGCGGTTTGGAATGAATCTGCGAAGGCGGTTGATAGAGGAACATTGGACACAATGACCGATATTCTTCGGCATCGCGGACCAGATGATCGGGGTACATTCCTGCAATCAGGAATTGCATTGGGACATCGGCGGCTTGCAATTATTGATCTGACTCCATCAGGACTACAGCCAATGTCAAACGAAGACGAAACCGTTTGGATTGTCTTCAATGGCGAGATTTATAATTTCGAACAATTACGCCGTGAACTAATCAGTCATGGACATCGTTTTCGGAGTGAAAGCGATACCGAAGTACTGATTCATCTTTACGAAGAAGAACACGAAAATCTGTTGCAAAAAATTAACGGAATGTTTGCGATGGCGGTGTGGGATGTTCGTGAGCGAAAATTATTTCTGGCGCGTGACCGGATTGGGAAAAAGCCGTTGTTTTACCGTAACGAACCAAACCGGTTGATATTTGCCAGTGAAATGAAAAGTATTCTGACCGTCAACGGAGTTCCTCGCGATATTGATCCTACATCATTGGACGACTATTTAACGTATCAATATGTTCCGCATCCGAAAACGATTTTTCGGGGTATTTCGAAATTATCACCGGGTCATTTTGCTGTTTGGCAAGATGGTCAATTGGCGGTTCACCGTTATTGGAATCCCGACTGGAACGAAGAAAATGATCAATTAACGTTTGAAGAATGGGCGGAAGAGCTTCGGTTGTTGGTTACGGATGCTGTGCGAATCCGCCTTCGGAGTGATGTACCGGTTGGGGCGTTTTTGTCTGGAGGAGTTGATTCTTCGATCACAGCAGGAATCATGCAACAAGCAAGTTCCCGGCAAATACGAACATTCAGTATTGGTTTTCCGCAAAAAGAATACGACGAAACCGCTTTTGCACGACAAGCAGCAAATCGGTTCGGTACAAAACATCAAGAATTAATTGTTACGTCGAATATTGAAGATATTTTGCCGAAAATCATTTGGCATTACGATGAACCGTTTGCCGATTCCAGCGCAATACCAACATGGTCATTGTGTGAAATGACACGGCGCGAAGTTACTGTTGCGCTTAGTGGTGACGGCGGCGATGAACTTTTTGCGGGCTATGATCGTTATCGGGCGGTTCGGTTGGGTATGTTTGCGGAAAAAATTCCGTTTGTTTTGCGAAAAATATTAGCCGGACCGATTCGATCTCTTATTCCCGCTTCCACTCGACAACGTTCTACGCTGCGGCGATTGAAACGATTTCTCGAAGCACTTGGTATGGAACCGTTGGAACAATATTTACAATGGATTGCAATTTTCAATCGTGAACGGCGAAAAAAATTGTACACACCGGAATTTTCGGAACAAATTCATGGACATAATTCGCTTGATTTTTTGCGTCGAGCCGAACAACATTGTTTACGGCGTGATCGTGTAACACGAATTTCGTTGACGGACATGTTGACTTATCTTCCGTGTGATATAATGACGAAAGTCGATACCGCTTCAATGGCGCATGCGTTGGAATGCCGTGCGCCGTTATTGGATTACCGGATTGCCGAATGGGCGGCACGGTTACCGATTCGGTATAAAATTTCGGGAAATTGCGGTAAAAAAATTCTTCGTGAAACATTTCGTGATTTATTACCGTTGGACATTGAACGCCGCCGTAAAATGGGGTTTGGAGTTCCGGTTGATCATTGGTTCCGCCAACCGCTTCGTGAAATGGTTCAAGATGTTCTCCTCGATCCCCAAACAAAACAACGCGGTTTTTTTGAACAAAAATTTATCGAACAACTATTAAATGATCATTTTGCCAACCGGTTTGATCATGCGTATCGGATTTGGGCATTGTTTGTGTTTGAACACTGGATACGTTGTTGGGGTTAAAAATATTGTTGGGGTTAAAAATATTTACGGCAGTTCAAGACAATATCCCAAAGATAGACAACCCAAAGATAAACAATATTTCACCATTTCACCGAAACATTGTACCGGTTACTATCAATTCATACGTAATTAGATTGAGCGTAAATTCTTTATTTTCAAGAGTTAATTTGTTGAATTATGGTCAAACAATATGAATATAAACAGTCAAATGATATTTTGAATTTATATTTTTTATCCTTCCCCCTTGTATTTTTTTTGAAAGGGGGTAATATTTTGCATTAAGATTTTTGATCCCTGGTAGCTCAGTTGGTTAGAGCGGCGGACTGTTAATCCGTAGGTCGAAGGTTCGAGTCCTTCTCGGGGAGCCTGTGAAGGGAAAATGCGATTGCGTTTGGTCGGTTTTCCACTGTGAACTTCACAAAAATCCGTCCTCCCTTTTCTACAAGGGAGGACGGATTTTTTATTTTTTTATTTTCTAAATTATCTATTTTAACATTGCCGGAGAACAATTTTTTTTTGCCGTTGCCGGGGAATGTTCCACAGCAACTAGCGAAAATGTCCCCCCAATAGAAATAAAAAAAGCCACGCCGATAAATCCCCCGCACCAACCAGCAGAGATGTTGTTGTTG
>JAITIZ010000278.1 GCA_031279215.1 Planctomycetaceae bacterium | reverse complement strand
AATCGTTCATCCATTTTGTCATTTCGTATTCTCAAAAAAATAAACTTAAAAATGTTAATTAAAATTGTGTGTAAACTGCTGAATAGTTACATTTTATCCGCGTTGTTTCACTTGATCGTGCATTTGGACTTTTTGTTTCGTCAATATTCCAGAACCAATATTGTCAACATTTTTTGCCCGCCCCCAATCAGTAATTTGAAGATCAACTACCTCCGCAACTTTCGATTGCAAATTTGTAATGGCGTTGTAACATTCCGTTTCATTACCTTCGGCAATTTCCGCAACATCAAGATTCACCTTGCCGTCAAGATCAATCGCTAAACGCATATCACCGGATTCACCTTTGGATTTTGCAAAGATCGTAATATTACCGAGCATCGCATTGTCAACACCTTCCGTCGGTTCGTAGTTCACATCCGGCTCATCGTATTGCAGATCATTCAATGCGGCAATAATGGCATCGGTAATAATTTCACGACTCTCGAATTGCTGCTTTATTCGTAACGCCGTATCAAAAAATTGCCGATACATTGCGACAGATTCTTGCGCCAACAACGAAGATTCCTCATACCGTTCATCATCAAACGCTTTCACCGCTTTTTCCTGATGTTCCGCTAACAATTGAACGGCATCGTCACTGACCCAATCATTAATCAATGAAATGTTTTCTTGCACCATTTCACTTTTTGCGGCGGCAATATTACTCTGAGCATTTTGTCGTAACATTTCTCGTTTCCGTTCTTCCGCTCCTTTTTGACGGATAATGAGCAATGTTTCTTCAAATTGAATTGTTGTCAATCTTGCTTTTTCAACAGCCTGATTAATCGTACCAATCGCTTGGTCGCCTATTTTCGTACCTTTGGCAATATGTTGCCGAACAGTCCGTTTTGCGGCGGACGGATTATTCCTTGCCAGTTGGAAACTCTGATTCGATTCGTTACGAAATTGAACAAATTGTTTCTGTTGATGTTCGGCTTCGTTCAAAAGGTTTTCGGCTTGGCGCAACGAATTTTCCGCTTCACTTTTAGTTTGCGGCATTCCTGTATTGTTCCTTAATTTGGTAATCTCTGTTTGAACTTCACGCCGTATTTTATCAAGGTCTTGTTTTAACGTGTTCCAACGAGTTTCACCGTTAGACAATAAAGATTGAACCGGTTTTTCGGAACGGTCAATTTCGGCAATCATATTGTTCCGTTCTTGTTGGTAAGAATTGAGAAATTTCTCCGCACCACGTTTGGTTGTTTTTGCCGTTTTTTTCTTTCTATGGCTATCTGCAACCGCAGCGGCAACAATTAATCCGGTAAAAACAACAGGAGAAGCAACAACGGCTGCCGCTGCCAATGCGACACCGCTGCCAATGCCAATAGCTGTTGCCCCGCCTAAGGCTACCACGCCTACTTTAGGTCCACTCATAAAATTCTCCTTTCATGAAAAATAAAATTACGAAAAATCGGCGTTTACATCACGCCGTTGTAATTCCATAGTTAATTTGTTAATAAAATTTTTGGACGGCACGCCGGAAATCAGCAATTTACCGTTCATATCCAATTCAATTTCAATTTGTCGTTCAAAAGTATGATTCCATTCGTTTTCTTGATTTTTGTATCGTTTTGTCAAAAAGTGAAACTGTTGATTGGCCGAACCTCTCCAACGTTGTCCGAAATCTTCATTCTGACGGTATTCACCGTCAATTAACACATCAATATTTTGTAAAACAGGAATTGCCGATTCTTGTTTATTTAATTCTTCATAACAATAACCGGTGTAACACAATACCGATAAATCCGTATTTTGTTTTACCAACATCAAAAAAATTGCCAATTCATCGAGTGGTTGTTGAAACGGTTCACCGCCGGACAGGGTGAGACCTTCAATACCGACATTATTCTTGACCCAATCGGCCAGTTGTTCTGGAATAAAAGTTTCATATTCAGTGATTTCATTCATCGTGCCGGCAATACAACCCGGACACTGACGCAAACATCCGTGAAACCAAATAACACTGCGTACACCAGGCCCGAGAACGTTACAAAACTCTTTCTTTCGGGAAACATGCAACATCGTAACCGTGTTTACTGTCTTGATAAATTTTATGAAACTATTAAAAATATTACAAAATTTGTAATATATCAGTGGAATTTTTTCGTAATAGTCTATTTTATTAACGACCACATCATTCCAATCGTCCGCAGATGACGCAGATTTTCGCAGATTATTTTAAAAAGGTTTTTGAAAATAATTTCCTATCTTTTTTGTCTATTCTTCCTTTGTTTGTTTCGTTATTTCGTACTCTCAAAAAATAATCCTTGAAAATCCAAGAACATCGAATCTCTGCGAAAATCTGTGGACTAAAATCTGCGTAAATCTGCGGACCAAAATAGACAATTACATTAGGAATTAGTTTATGGTTCTTTTATTTTCACGGGCGAAATTGAGCATTGCCTGGAGATTTTCGTGCGGAGTATCGCGAGGAACCTCACAACCCGCTCCAACAATGTAATTCATACCGGCTTGGCGGAAACATTCTGTTAATGCTGCTTGAATTTGTTCTGGAGTTCCGTTTCGTAAAACTTTGACCGGATCAAGATTACCATCCAAAACCTGATTCTCATTAAATTCTTGTCGCGCTTTTTCTATCGACACCATCGAATCAAGATCAACCAAATCACAACCGAGTTGGCCAATATCCGCCAAACTTCGACTAATATTGCCGCAAATGTGTAACCGAACACGACAACCGGCAGCATGAATATTTTCGATAAGCAATTTTTCAAACGGAAACACAAAGTTTTTGTAAAGGCGCGGTCCAACTAACGATGCGGCAGCGTCGCCAATACCAATAATATCACATCCTGCGTCAATTTGAGCTTGAGCAAAAGCAGTTGCGATACGGACATTAAACTCGAAAAGTTCTTGTACAAATTGCGGATCATCCATAAAATCGGTCATCAAATTATTGATTCCGCGAAGATCAGCAGCTTCGGCACAAGGACCTTCTACCCAACCTTCAATAAAACGTTTTCCTTTAACTTTTTCGGCGAATAATCGTACAGCCTGAACCCGATCATTCATTCGACTACCTTCCCGAAGCGGATCAGGAATGGAAAGAGTTTGCAACAATTTTTTATCTGTAAGAAATGCGTTGGATTCATCAACTGCCGGCGGTTGGTCATCAAAATAATGAATAGTTCCGCCGCAATCGGCGGTTTCTCTTGCCGGATCACTGATACAAGAAACATGATCAATATCGAATTTCTGTGCAGTTTCCAATTGTGCTTCGACAAGCAACCGATAATCAGTAACATACTGACCATAAGGAACACCCGTTTGATCTGCCGCATACATCATCGTAATCGGCATAAACGCCAAACAATCAGTGGGTTGCCCTTCCAATGTTGCTCGAATTCTTTCGTAACCGTTCATAATTGACTCCTTGTTTGTTGTTCAAAGTGATGTGGAAAAAGCATTTTGGTTTGAAATTCGGGTTGACATGAGACCAATTACTTTGCCAAAATTATACAATACTCCATCCTGTTATCAATATATACTCAATCTTGTTATGAATTGGTTGTTTTTATATTACCATTACGTTTTCGAAAGGCAGGCAACGTTTCGCCGAAACGTTACGTTGTACCAATTGGTTTTGTGATTGTGTTGTACAGGGTTGTTTTTTCATTTTCCGTCCGTCAACAGGGTCAAGCCGGCGAGTACGCCGACGCAATGGCGGGTGAAAGCCCTTCAGCGAAACATTGCCTACCTTCGTGATAATTCACGTGAACAACAGACCACAAAACGCCGAAATCACCCTAAATTTTTAATCATTTTAACAACCAGCATGTGAATACTGGGTTATTTTTTGGAGATATTGAAAAAAATAAGACTATCCCCTTGAATTAGTTATCGGATTGAGTACAATCTTTAATCTGAAAGTTGAGGGAACGTAGCTCAATTGGTTAGAGTACCGGACTGTCGATCCGGTGGTTGCGGGTTCGAGTCCCGTCGTCCTCGATGTGAAGGGAAAATTTTGATTATTTGGGGTCAATTTTCCACTGTCAGCTTCACAAATTGCCGTCCTCCCTTTTCTACAAGGGAGGACGGATTTTTTATTTTTTTATTTTCTAAATTATCTATTTTAACATCGCCGGAGAACAATTTTTTTTGCCGTTGCCGGGGAATGTTCCACAGCAACTAGCGAAAATGTCCCCCCAATAGAAATAAAAAAAGCCACGCCGATAAATCCCCCGCACCAACCAGCAGAGATGTTGTTGTTG
>JAITIZ010000277.1 GCA_031279215.1 Planctomycetaceae bacterium | reverse complement strand
TCACCGGTACAGGAGATGTCGAAGATGGCTTTGCGGTCAACAATATTATTGGGCAATTGTTCGGGGTTATTGAAGGACAATTGATGAACATGGTGTTCTTCCGGCAACACCGCATTCAGGAAGTCCACTAATAAATCTTTATTGGCTTCTTCGCCGAACAACTTTTTGAAGCCAAAATCGGTATAAGGATTGATGTAACGCGGCAACATGGCAGTGAATAGTGAATAGTGGGGAGTGGGGAGTGAATCATTTTACCCGATCACAACTAACAACTATTCTACTATTTTTCCCAATTCTCGGCAAGACAAAATATTTTTTCAAAATCTCAAAAAATTTTTCGCCCTAAAAATTACGGCATTTCCGTTATATTTTACCGGACGGAACAAAATATTTACCGGAGAATAGTATTATGAAAAGCCGACAAAATCGTTATATTGTGTCCGCCCTAAAGGACCAAAAGTATCTACACATCTTTTTTGTTAATTTTGGCGATATAACAAAACTAGATAATCATTTTCAAAACCAAAATAACACTATTGCTGTCGCCCTTACAGGGCTTTAGTGTGTTATATTTTTTTCCGTAGGGTGTTGCCCTACACTAATGCTGATTGCCCTTTCAGGGCGATTCGGGGGAACAGCTCTTTTGTAATAAAAACCGAAATTTAAAGTGTAACGAGTATATTAAGAACAGAATTTTTGTGTCTTTTATTTAAAAATTTTTTCAATTCTATTTAGCCCGTCAAAATCCGTTGATCTTGTCAAAAAACGAAAACCGAATTTTAAAGTGCAATGAGTATAATGAGTATATTGAACGATTCACTCTCTTGACCGAATATCCGAGTTGCGGTAAACTATTGAAATTCATAAATATACGGATTTTTCTATTTATTCTTTTCCTAAGGTTTGAAGGGAATCCCCTAAATATGCTTAGGTTTCATTTGTTCAACATACCAATTTCATGGAATTTTACGAACGTGCTTTTGAAGCCATCGGTGATTTTTTCAATGGGTTGACGCGGGGAATTGAGTCGAATATTACCGCATTGTTCGGTTCATCCAATGCCCGATATATCAAACGGCTTCAACCAAAAATTGATGCCATTAACGCTCTTGAACCCGAATTGACGAAGCTAAACGACGACGAACTGAAACATAAAACAATTGAGTTTCGCCAACGTCTGACTCAAGGGGAAACTCTTGATGATTTACTTATTGAAGCCTTCGCCGTTTGCCGTGAAGCCGGACGCCGTGTTTTGGGACTTCGGCATTACGATGTCCAACTCATTGGCGGTATGGTTCTCCACAGCGGCGCAATCGCCGAAATGATGACCGGTGAAGGGAAAACCCTCGTCGCCACTCTGCCCGCTTATCTCAATGCTCTTGAAGGTAAAGGCGTTCATGTTGTTACGGTTAATGATTATCTCGCACGGCGTGATATGGAATGGATGGGACCGCTTTATCTTTCGCTCGGAATTACCGTTGGCGCTATTCAAAATAATATGCTCGCCAATGACCGCCAAAAAGCTTATCAATGCGATATTACTTACGGAACAAATAATGAATTCGGTTTCGATTATCTTCGCGATAATATGAAATTCGCTGCCAAAGGCGATAACAGTTGTCCTCCACAATATCAACAAGTTCAAGGAAAATTAAACTATGCCATTGTTGATGAAGTTGATAATATTCTCATCGATGAAGCACGAACTCCATTGATTATTGCCGGTCCTGCTCACAGCGATATTTCCCGTTACAGCCTTGCCGATAAAATCGCACGGCAACTCATTAAAGATGTTGATTTTGAAGTCAAAGAAAAAGAACATACCGCCAATCTTACCGATGCCGGTGTACGTCATGCCGAAAAATTGGTTGGTGTTGAATCGTTTTATACGGCAGGGAATATGGAATGGCCCCATTTAATTGACAACGCCCTCAAAGCACATTATCTTTACAAACTCGATGTCAATTATATGATCAGCGATGATGAAATTATAATTGTTGACGAATTTACCGGTCGTGCGATGCCGGGGCGGAATTGGGCGGATGGTTTGCATCAGGCTGTTGAAGCGAAAGAAAAAGTTCGTGTCAAAGAAGAAAACCAAACATTAGCAACCATTACACTGCAAAATTTCTTCAAACTCTATGACAAAATCGCCGGTATGACCGGAACCGGAATGACGGAAGCTTCCGAATTTTGGAAAATTTATAAATTGGATGTTATTGCGGTGCCAACCAATAAAACGTTGCGCCGGATTAATTTTCCCGATGCGGTTTACAGATCGAAGCGCGAAAAATATAACGCAATTGTTGATGAAATTGAACGGCTCAACAAATGGGATGTTCTTGAATTGAGCGGTAATAGCGAAGTTTTGGGGACAATAATCCGCGAAGTAGAAGACCGAATCGAACTTGTTTCCAAAGGAACGAAAAATCCTAAATGGTTTGACAAGAAAAATATCAAAACAGTTGCTCGTAAAGGTCGTCCGATTCTTGTCGGGACAGTATCTATTGAAAAAAGCGAATTGATTTCCAAAATGTTGGATCAACGCGGGATCAAGCACCAAGTTCTCAACGCCAAACATCATCAACGTGAAGCGGAAATTATTGCGCAGGCTGGCAGACGCGGAGCTGTTACGATTGCGACCAATATGGCAGGGCGCGGAACAGATATTATTCTTGGCGGCAATCCCGACGCAATGGCGTGGAGTATTTTGCAAGCGGAATATCCGACACGGTTGGAAGTTCCGCGTGATGTCTGGACAAATCTTGTCAATGAAATCGAACAAAAAGAACAAATGAAAGCAGAAGGCGATGTTGTTCGGGCAATGGGCGGGTTACACATTATTGGTACGGAACGTCACGAAGCCCGGCGTATCGATCTGCAACTTCGCGGTCGAACCGGTCGGCAAGGCGATCCGGGAAGCAGCCGGTTTTTCCTTTCCCTGGAAGATGATTTGTTACGAATTTTTGCCGGTGAAGCGGTTAAACGTATTATGACCATGCTCGGTATGGAAGAAGGGCAAGTGATTGAATCACGCTTGGTCAGCCGCCGTATTGAAGGAGCGCAGAAAAAAGTGGAGGAACAAAATTTTGAAATTCGAAAACATCTGCTCGAATACGACGAAGTTATGGATTTTCAACGAAAATCGGTTTATGGTTACCGCCAACGAATTCTTGACGGAGCCAATTGTAAGGAATTGATTTTCGAAATGATCGACGAACAGATAGATCGGCATCTTGGCGAATTTCTTGAAAAAGATTATGAAGCGGAATCGTTTGCCGCATGGGTTAGTGCCCGGCTCAATATGGAATTTGAAACACGGGATTTTCGCGGAATGGATTATCGTCAAGCGGAAGAATTTGCGCTGGATCACGCAACACGTATGGCGGAATCGTTGATATTGGACAAGATTGAAGAAGATCTGCCGGAAGATGTTCAGGAAGCCGAATGGAATTGGCAGGCGTTAGCCAAATGGTCTAATTCCATCTGGCGAACCAGTTACACAGATCGCGATCTTAAAAAAATTCCGCGTGAAGAACTTGCGGAAGTGTTGATTGAAAAATCGCATCGATTTATCAAAAAGGTTGATCTTTCCGACGGGCGTGAATTACTTGATGCGAATTACGGTTTAAAAACAGCGATTGCATGGGTCAAACAAAAATTCGATATTGAACTTGATTTCGAAGAAGTCCGTCAACTGGAAACTGATAAACTCCGTGAAAAAGTACGGCAATTAACCCATGACAAATACCGCGAAAGGGAAATTCAATATCCGGTCATGGTTGGTCTTTATCATTTTACGATTCGGGATCAAAGCGGTCGGCGTTATGATCGGGAAGGGCTTGTTGAATGGGCGCGCAACCGGTTTGGTGTGGATTTATCGTTGGAAGACCTCAAAAATAAGCAGCGTCAGGAAATTGAGGAAACCATGTTTGCCCAAAGCCGGATGACATCGGAACATGTTCCTCAAGTGTATCAG
This sequence comes from Planctomycetaceae bacterium, assembly GCA_031279215.1. GTDB lineage: Bacteria > Planctomycetota > Planctomycetia > Pirellulales > Thermoguttaceae > WRKP01. Next base: position 5,681 of record JAITIZ010000277.1, on the reverse strand, counting down.
GAACTCCGGCACCGTCTTGATGAATTGATGGTTCACAACGAAATTAATCTGGAAGAAATTCGGTTGAGTATTGCCAAAGAAGCCGCCGCTTCCGAAACGGGTAAAGTGAGTGCCGGTTCAAAATTTGCAGTGCGAAGTGTCAACAAAACAGCAACAAAATATACCGGAAAATATGCAACCTCAAAATCTGTTTCCGTTACAGAAGCAGCTTCGATAACCGATAACCGTAAAAAAATTAAAAACGATACGGAATTGAGCAAGTTTTGCCAATGGGTTAACAAGGAATTTGCGCCGAATTTAACGTCGCAAAAAATACTTGAGTGGGATATTTACGAACTTGAAGATTATCTTTGTTCGCTTGTGGAGGATCGTTACAATCCAGAGATGCGGCAGATGGAACGTTCACTTGTTCTCCAGATACTGGATACGATTTGGAAGGAGCATTTATTAGTGATGGATCATCTTCGTTCCGGGATTGGTCTTCGCGGTTATGCGCAGGAAGACCCGAAAGTAGTGTATAAGCGTGAAGGAATGCAAATTTTTGCGGAGATGTGGAATTCGGTATATTCGCGCGTAACAGATTTGATTTTCCGAATGGAGCAACTTGATCCCAATTTTGTAAGTTCGACATGGCAGGAATCCGAAGCACGCCATGAGGAAGTTAATACAAACTCCACAATCAATAACTTTGCAAAAGAACAAACCGAAACCGCAGAAAATGTTCAAACTTCAGATAAAAAAATGGAACCTCTCCGAAATTATGAACAAAAAATCGGCAGAAACGATCCTTGCCCCTGCGGAAGCGGAAAAAAGTACAAAAATTGCCACATGCCAAAATAAAATTGATAGTAATATATCAGTGGAATAATTGTTTTTTATATTAGCCCCGATAGGGGCGTTAGGATTATAGCCCGCCCAACGGGGCGGGGCAAAGTCCAACCGCACCTCAAAGCCCTGAAAGGGCGAGATAATAGTTGAGAGTGGAGAGTGCCGCAAGCGGATTACTACCAAACGGCAATAATTCCGCATGCGACACTATCAACTATCAATAATCTGATCGCCCTTTCAGGGCTACTATGGTCGTGATCTACAATTATTCCACTGATAGATTACAAATAAACAAATATTACTAATTGGAGTAATTTAAAATAGACAGTTGCATTGAGAGTTGAGAATGTCTTCAATCTCTCTTTTGTTTCTATTGTTCCTGGTGTTCCTTACATTTCTTGCGTCCTTTATGTTTACGTTCTTTGATTAAAAAATTAATAATATGAGTAATCGATTTTTTCTTGATCCGTCCAACTCAACAATCAACGATAATCGTGCAGTTATTAGCGGCAACGAGGCTTATCATTTTATCCGTGTTATGCGGGGTGAAGTTGGAGATGAAATCATTTTGTTTGATGGTTCTTCTTTTTCTTATCGGAGCCGTGTTGAGGCTGTCGGTCAAACAACAGTTACAGTTCGGATTCTTGAAGAATTACCGGATAATGTTGAATCATCAATCCGGTTGACTGTGGCAACCGCTTTGCCCAAAGGTGATCGGCAACGTTTTTTGGCAGAAAAATTAGCGGAACTTGGTGTTGCAAGACTTATTCCATTACATTTGGAGCGAAGTGTTGCCCGTTCAAACGCGGCGGTTGTTCAACGGTTGCGGCGTTATGTTATCGAGGCGGCAAAACAATGCGGTCGGAATGTTCTCATGGAAATTACAGATGAATTGCCGTTCACAAAATTAAACAATTTCCTGACAGAACAAGGTAATATTACAAAATTCTTACTCCATCCGCTTGCACTTAGTACTGTAGGACAAATAACTCCGCGAACAATTCTTTCCGGTGAATTACCAAAACAAATTGTGGTTCTTATTGGACCGGAGGGAAGTTTTACTGAACAGGAGATTGAAGCGGCATTGAATTTTGGTTTCCAACCGCTTGATCTTGGAGCCAGAATTTTGCGTACGGAAACCGCCTGTATTGCTGTTGCTGCGGTTTTTTTGACTTCTTCCTAAAAAAAGAGTGGAATTTTTGTGTGAACTTTGATTTGTGGTAATTATTCAATAGCGATTTTAGTAATATATCAGTGGAATTTGTAATATATCAGTGGAATAATTGTAGATAACAACCATAGTAGCCCTGAAAGGGCGTTAGTATTATAGCCCGCCCCAACGGGGTGGATTTAAGTAGAGACGCAATGCATTGCGTCTCTACAAACCCAGAGCCCCGAAAGGGCGGCAAGAAATAAAGACACGATTATTAACACTGATATTTCATCCCAATTTTGAGCCGGCACATATTTGTATCGATAACCATTGGACAGCACAAGAACGTCTTATTGATTTAATTATTCGGATTGGTGAGATGATTGCGTATCAATCCTATAATGTTAAAAGTCCGTTTGACGGTGAAGCCGCAAAATGGGCAGATTTACATCAAAATATCTTACCAATTGATAGAACAAACTTAATTTTGCCAGAGTGAACATTCCAAACATTCATCAAAAAACCAACCAATTAATAACAGGATTAAGAGTATATTACTTTCGGACATTCCCCATTCTTGAAACGTTTTGCGGTTTATGGTAAATTATGAAAAATTTACTAATTCAAGAAATCCGCGTAATTACCCAAAATGTCCAGTAAATCCGATATCTCTGTTGAATTGACCGAACAAGAAATCCGTTGTTTAAAGGAACTCGGTGAAGGTTGGGAAACAGTTTGGAGCCGTATTAGTGTTGAATTGGTTACATCTTCTGGAGATGGTAGAGAGGATGTCAAACAGAAAGGACGGCTTTATGATGCAATATGTCGGTTTGTACAAGATAAACCTGATCTTGAGATTGATGATTTAGTTTCATTTATCTATTTGCAATATTACAAGGAAGTTTTAAATAAAACTCGATTCTTAAATTACGATTATGAACAATACGGCGGCGATGTTTATAAGTTCCTTTGTAATCCGTATATTATTGGTCAAATGTTTAATAGGTATCGCCGCGAAACCGCAATTATCAAAACACCGCCGAAACAAAAAATTCTCGTTCAATATAATGAACCGCCAAAAGACCAAAATAGTAATGAAACTTTTATTGATTTGATTGAAGCCAAGAAGACCCAATCTGAAGATTACGATGAAATCAATCCGTTTCAATTACTAATAACAAAAAAATGGGTGTTGAACATATCTCCAAATTCTAAAGGAAATTTTTTCCAATATCATCTCCACGCCGGTTTACAACTCTATCCGCGAATTGATTACACGGATAACAATATGAATTTGTTGCAAAAACAGGTTCATCTGACCGTTGAAAATACAGATAAATCCGATAACAAACCAGAATCGAAAATTGAAAAAGAACACCAAATAGCAAAAAAAAGAATCGATGAAGAAATTAATAAACTTAACAATATTGTCTATAACATACAGGAAGGTAAAATCCGTAACATTGACGACAAGTATAAACAAAATGTCAACCGCAAAATTGCAAAAAAACGATTACAAGAGGTTTTTAGTCCGCTTGATGCAGAACAAATTATCAAATTGTTTGTAGTGAATCGGAATAACGCAGACAAAATTATTTCACGGTATTACGAAATTTTAGTTGATCTTTTACCATTGCCGGAATCAACAAAAGAACAATACCGCCCGCTGTTTGAGTCGGTATTCCAAAGCGAGAAAGGAGATAACAATGATTGACACCAAAGATATTCCGATACAGGAACCCCAAAAAGGAATCCGATTCAATTCTCTATATGGTGTAGAGGGACTTTATAAACACGTTAAAAAGCATCTTTTCAACCGTGAAGAAAGATGGTCTCAACTGTTTGACTCCGATTTAATTGCCGAAGCAAAAAAAGATTGTTTTTCAGAAATAATATCGAAAAAAACGGCTTATCACAAGTTGGCTTTAGAATATCAATCGTTGGTATCTGATATTTTGTATTCTCTTTGTAACAATGGAGTTGGGCATCTCCATATTTACACAGAAGAGCGATTAACCAATCGAGCCTATCAAAAGGTTGATGCGTGGGATTTATCGGCAAAGATTCAAATTGTTGCTAAAAGTTTTGTCAGAAATGGGAATTTTTCTCCTTATGTTTTATGTACTGCTTTTCGCCCTTTTCCAAAATTGTCCGGTAAACAAGTTCGTAAGAAAGTTTTAGAACGTTGGCAAGAAGATACAAATTCCTTTTATAGTAATATTATTCTCGCCCGCCATGATGTTGATCCTGTAAAATAATTAATCAGGTGTTATTATGATTACGTTTAATTCCGTTCAAGAATTACTGAACCGTTTGGCAAAAAATCCGTTACAAGAAGACGGCGATCTAACCGCTTACATTCAATATGCTTCACGGATTGCAGCACTTGGTGATGATACGAAAATTAAAGAACTTCCGGTGTTATTTGCCAAAGAACCCTTTGCCGGAAATGTTATAAAAATATTAAAACAACGTTGTGAAGAAGGTTGGTGGGATGTTTCCGAATATACCGGAAAATATCTCGCTCTTTCATTGATAGACGCTCAAGATTTTTATTGTTTTGAACGGCGTTTTGGTCGGGATTTTCCTGAGTTGGAACCGTATTTTACAAAATGGCGGCAGGATTGCGAAGACGTAGAAATCGATGATGAATGCGCTGTTTTTCTAAAAGCTTTTATCGAAAAATTTCCTATTCCCGAAGAAGAACGTTTACCGGTAATTGATACGCCCATCACAGAACGCGAATGGATGTTGTTAGAGTTTGCAAATCAATACGTTGAATTACCGATTGTTGACTTGAAATTGCAACCGCCGGAAAATGGGCAGAAAAATAAAGATTGGTATGATTTTGAAACGAAAAAATATTTGAAGAGTCCCGTATTATTGCAAGCCGCCGATGACGGATATCCGGGACAATTACTCAAAGCATGGATGCAGAATAACGGTACGGTAGAAATCAAGGATAAAAGATTTTTTATTGAAACACAACTCGACGATGTGTGGCAACTACACTTTTCTATTAAAAACGAAGACCATACTCCCACAGCAGTTGAACGTGTTCGTATCGGAAATATTCCCGCTTTTCAGGATAACAAAAATCCGGCCATTTGGAATTTCAATTTACAAATGTTTGACGATAATCACCGTCGGCAAATTTTAGAACAACCGATATTTGTGCAATTAAGAAACGGATATCGAATTAAATGTATTCCCCCTTTTTTTTAATATTTAACAAACTTTTTTTTAATCTATCGGTGTAATAATTTTTTTGTTCCTATTTTCGTGGCATTTCCTTAATCTCTTATGTTTTCTTAGCGTAGAGTAGATAAGGGACGTTTCTGTTTAGGTTTAGCCCTACTCTGTTTCAGGATTTCTCCTTTTTGTGGCTCAGTATGCTCATACCATGCTTCTACACCTCCTTACCCCTCCTCCCACCGCAAAAGTATCTACACATCTTTTTGGTGATTTTGTTTTTTTGTTGGTATTTTTTTGCGGTCGTTAGGATTCGAGTTGGTGTCCTTTTTCAGATTGGTCATTTTGGGGAGTTTCGAGGGTCTCCTCTGTCAGAATTTCGAGAAAATTTGAATTTGTTTCGTTTTTTACAAGGACTTTTTTGTTTTTTTGCGTACGCTCTACGTGTCGTAACTCGGATGATTTTGTTACGATTTATAAAGTTTTATAGAATAATTGATTAAACAGA
>JAITIZ010000243.1 GCA_031279215.1 Planctomycetaceae bacterium | reverse complement strand
ATTCAACATCAAAAAACGAAGGTTGAGACATGGAATGGAAAATGAGGTTAAAGGAATAAAGGGAAAGGAAAAAGGAACCAAGATGCCTAGAAAAAACAACACAATATCAGGGCTGAACTTTCATAAGCATAACAAAAAAATAAATCGTGACAACCACCACACATAATAATTAGGAATTTTTAGAGATGCCCTATAGTAAAAAATTAATTAACATGTGAAATTGAATCTTTAAATAAGTTATCTTGATCCATTTTGTCTATAATTTTAATACTGTAGGGCAGATATAGTCAAGCCAAGTTTGCTTCGAAATTGTACCTGATGTTTGGTGTAAAGATTAGACCTTTTCTCTAACCTTTTTGTATTGTTAATTCGTGGTTTGTGATAGCGCAGAGTAGGGTTGTGCGCATGTTGTGTCTTTTCTGTCGATTTCGGTATTTTTCTTTTAACATACGGAACGTTTTAATCGTTCGTAATATAACTACAGGATAGAGTATCGTTTTGGGGGAAATGGAACAAGAATCTTTTGACTTACGGCTGGGGGGTTAAATCTCCGCTCTTTTACGGTACAATGTTCAAATTACTTTGAAGATTCAATAAGATTTAAAATGAGATTAAAGGTAATATTTCAGCGGAATTTTTGTGTGAAATACCGAAAAAGCAATAATTCAAAGGTAGGCAATGTTTCGCCGAAGGACTTTCACCTACGGTTTTCACCTATGGCCGCCTACTTTAAGTTTATCTTTTAACAAAAATTCCACTGATATATTACGATTAAAGTATTATATTCTAAAGGATTTAAGGGATTTATATGTCAAGGAATATTAAACACATACGGAATATCGGTATTATTGCTCATATTGATGCTGGTAAGACAACAGTTACAGAACGGATGCTTTATTACTCGAATTTTGTTCACAAGGTTGGGATGGTCGATCAGGGAACCACCGTAACCGATTACGACCCCGAAGAACAGGAACGCGGAATCACAATTCAAGCCGCCGCCGTAACCTTCGATTGGAAAGAACATACGTTCAATCTTATTGATACCCCCGGACATGTCGATTTCACCGCCGAAGTAGAACGCTCTTTACGTGTTCTTGATGGCGGTGTTGTTGTTTTTAGCGCACGGGAAGGTGTTGAAGCACAAAGCGAAACGGTTTGGCGGCAAGCAAATAAATATCATGTTCCCCGAATTGCTTTCATCAACAAAATGGATAGAGAAGGTGCCGACTTTTACCGAACTCTCGGTCAAATTAAAAATCGACTCGGTGCAAAACCAATTGTTATTGCCATTCCGGTTGGTGCCGGTCCGCCGCATATCCCCGAAGCCTTTCACGCAACAATTGATCTGATTACAATGAAAATGCTCACGTTTTCCGGTAATAACGGTTCTGATATTACAGCAACGGAAATTCCTGAAGTGTTACGGGATGAGGCGGCGGAATGGCGTAATCAGATGCTTGATGATTTGTCTATGTACAGCGATGAATTGACCGAACTGCTGCTTGCCGAAGAAGAAATATCCGACCAAATGATTCGCGGTGTTTTACGGGACGCAACAATCAATGATATGACGGTTCCGGTGTTGTGTGGTTCGGCGTTGGATGGGATTGGCGTTCAACCGGTCATGGATGCAGTAAACGATTATTTACCGTCACCGCTCGATATTTCCGATGTACAAGGTCAAGACCCCACACGTCCCGATTGCCCCGAATTGTCCCGAAAAGCCGATCCCAATGAACCGTTTTGCGGACTCATTTTCAAAATTCAAGCCGATAAACATGGCGATTTACATTATATTCGGGTTTATTCCGGTACGTTAAAACAAAACAGCCGTGTCCTGAATCCCCGAGAAGATAAAAAGGAAAATGTCCCGCAACTATGGCGTATTCAGGCAGATCGGCGAGAACAAATTACGGAAGTTACTGCCGGTGATATTTGCGGAGTTATCGGGTTGCGATTTTCCGTAACAGGCGATACTCTTTGTGATGTGAAACATCCGATCTTGCTGGAATCTATTGTTTTTCCCGAAACAGTTGTTTCAATGGCAATTGAACCGAACTCGGCGGAAGAGTACAAAAAACTAAAACAGGTTCTCGATATGATGAAACGTCAAGACCCAACGTTTCGGGTTCACGAAAACGAAGAAACCAGCCAAATGCTTATCAGCGGTATGGGAGAACTTCATCTTGAAGTAATTAAACATCGTTTGTTACGGGAATACAAGGTGAATGTCCGTGTTCATAATCCGCGAGTCAGTTATCGTGAATCTATTCAGCGTGCGGTTGAAGTTCAGGGAGTGTGTAACAGAAATCTGGGCGGTCAAAAACATTGGGCGGAATTAAAACTCCGGCTGGAACCGTTAAGTGATTCGGGTTATGATCGTCAGGGAGCGGTTGGGATTTTGTCGGCATATTCGGACGAAAACTTCGACCGATTGTACAAACAAATCGTTCTCGAATCCATCCGCGAAGAAAGTCTAGGCGGCGGACAACTCGGTTTTCCATTGATGAATGTACGGATTACCCTGTTGGACGCTCAGATAAGTGAATCGGAATCAACAGAAACCGCTTTTCGTATTGCAGTTTCCGACGCCTTTCACAAGGGATTGCGTGAAGCGGGAATTGTGTTGCTGGAACCAATTATGGAGTTGGAAATTTCAACACCGGATGATTATGTCGGCGATATTGTGAGTGATTTGCAACAACGGCGCGGTATTGTTACACAAACAGAAGTACGCGGACATCTCACTGTTATTGAAGCCGAAGCTCCATTGGCAAATTTATTTGGTTACACGTCAGCGATTCGCGGTTTGAGCCAAGGACGAGCAAACAATTCAATGGAACCACTCACTTACGGTCCCGCTCCTCCAGAGGTTATCAAAAGTTTTATGTTGGAATAACTCCCATTAACTTCAAAATGTAATGCAATACAAAGAACAGATTAGAAAATTAATACAAAAAATCCCTGTTTCGTTGATTGATTTTAGTTTGCCGCGAGATATGGTACAAATTCCTACGCAAGCGTCATCCAACTTTATCACCAATAGAGAACAAGGTGATGGGGCAGAAAATCTTATCACACAAGCAATCAATAAAACATTACAAAATTATACTGTATCCTGTTATGAATTGGTTGTTTTTTGAATGTTTGAAATTTGTAGTGGTCCCGATTTAAGAGGTAGGCGACCGTAGGTAAAAGCCTTTCGCTGAAGGGTTTCACCCACGGTCGCACCCACTAGGTTTGTTATTGTGTTGTACGCTGTTGGTTTTCCATT
>JAITIZ010000197.1 GCA_031279215.1 Planctomycetaceae bacterium | reverse complement strand
ACTGAAAATACAAACGATAATAACATACAATACAACATCAAATCTTGAATGACCATTTTATATTATTTGTTAAAAAAACTATTTCTATCTGGAATACTGGACGGAGACAATGCCTGGCGAGGATCATAAGACTCTTTTTGTACAAAATTCCTCACCGCTCGATCCTGAACCTTCAAAAATAATTCCTCACTACGCTCCCGAATACGATCTAATACGTAACTCAATACAAAATCTTTTTCCAAGGTGATTTTCGCACGTGATGCAACCGTTGCCATGCAACCAACTGCCTGATTGACAAGATCATCGCTTGTACAATTAACACCAACTTCATTAAAACCACGTGTAATTATGCGATTACAATTACCGCCCGGAAAATATTTACAAAATTCATTACGTACTTCTTGCCATATTTCGGCCACCAATTGTTCTTTAGTATGACCTTTTTTAGGAACGCCATTTGTTAAACGAAACCAATCAAATGTTAACCATTCTACTAACGATAATTCGGAATCACGCAAATCTTCTATTGTATCAATCCCCATTATTTCAAGGACTTCACGCCTTATCTGAAATTCTATACGTGTTAAATGGTCGGGTAGTTCACCACCGCAACAATATTCCGCAATCATCTTGAGAGAAAATTCGTCACACATATCAAATAATTGTTTACGCTTATCGTAACAACGTAAATAAATATCAGAACCAAAAGCAAAAGAACTCATATCGCATGATTCTACATGAAAATTACCCTTTTTCGCTCGTTTAACTACACAACCTTGAGCTACTAAACTTGCATATTCTATGACAGGACGCTTGGTCATTACTTGCAAATCAACACGTGATATTTTTTCTTCGGCTACGGTAAAACCTATTTTTCGTAACCAAACCATAAACTCATCATGAACATCATACAAGGAACAACCACAAAGACACTCAAAACCAAAACGAACACGAACCGGCTGAAAATGACTTAACGGCTCATGATGAAAATAAACTCGCCAACCGCCGCCTTCGATTATGTAGCGATAATAAACACAATCACCGCCACCGGCTCCGTGTGCCTTCAAAATAAAATGCCGACCCCCAATTTCTATAGCACTTACTTCACCTTCAACTCGACGCGAACTAAGACGCTCAATTAAACGGCTAAATATTTCAGGATTCCAGGTTCCCTGAAAGCCACTCTCAAAACCGCCATCATAGCCACCCATGCACAAACCGCCCAACTTAATACTTTCGTGTTTTGTGGGGGGGGGGACCGACCGCTCCAACTTCAGGGCTACACCCGCTCACAAGTTCGCGGGTGTCTGCCCCTGTATGTTGGAAGAATAACGGCATATCATAAATCGCTTGATCTTCATTTGAACCATACAGAAGACTATCTAATGTTGGATGAACCGGTAAATCTTCCTCCAACACGATATTGTATTGACGGTGAAGGCGTTCACGAATTGATGCTCGCTGCGCGGGTGAACCCGAAAACAAACGATGATCCGATGTTAACTCATTATAAGTTTGCATTACATACTTTCATGGTTAAGGTTACATAAAAAAAACCATTTTCGTCCGTGAAACTTAACGCTATATCTTCCTTACTTAAACTAAAAAAGTCACCGGAATGAAGTTGGATCACCCCTTCTTTTCGTAATTGACATAGCAACGTGTTAAAACGTGTTTCGCGCCAACGAAGTTTTCGACGCATATTACATATTCGTACAAATATGCGACCAGCATCCAACTCCTCGAATACCTTAAAAAAACGTTGACGATCTGATTGTTTAATTAGTGTTGACATCGCCCTCTAAAAAATTTGTTCGAACTGATTGAACCGACCAACGCAATAATGATTCATTTTCGTTCAAAATATCGCTCATTAAGGATACTATCTTCAAAAATAATTCATTCGATTGACCACTCTCAATTACTTCAGGAAAAAATGTTACTGATACAAAAAATTGTGTTACATGAACACCAGGTACATTTTCAAATTCTGTTATTTTAATCATCGTTATCTAAAAAATAAAATTCGGCATCAAACTCCTTCATTTCCGAATTGAACCTAAGAACTAAAACCGCACCACAATAATTACATTGATATGTTTGCTCACTTTTAAACAACGCCTTACAAACATAACCTTCCTCATCACAATTGGGACAAAAATACCGATATTGATGTTTCACTAATAACCTCGTATCCTTCTACCAAAATTCGTTCGATCTATGTTATCAAGACCAAACAAAAAAATTCTTTTCATTCCAATTAAAGCCAAAAACTCAAAAAATTTGTCCACTCCGTCACCAGATAAAATCAATCGTACACTACCATCAAAAGCCATCTCTAAATCTAAAACATATCTCTCCCCATCTAAATAACGCACAAGCCGAACACTGCGACTACAATCAAAACCACAACAAAAAAACTCAATACTTACTTCACTTCCCCACCTTCCTAAAACCAGCATCTCAAGTGCTAAAGAAAAACAACTATTAGCTTTATGTGGCAAAATAGACGAAACATAACCACACGGTACTCGAACAAAATTAGCATCAAGTGTAACACCCAAAAATTCAACCAATACCTTAAATCGTTCTTTCGTTCGCATAAGTAAAACCCTCATTGATTAACAAAACAAAAAACCCGATATTCATTATCTATTAGTGTTGCAGAAAGATGACAATGAAAACGGGTTTTTATGATTATCGTTCAAAAAAACTTACTAAGTTTTTTAGTGAGTACCTTTCTGCAACACACGTATATTATAGAATATTTTAGATTCTGTAAAGGCACGCGAAGCGGCGCGACGTTCCCAATGTTCGAACAATCTCAAACAAATGACGTTGGGGTGTCTCAATTACGAAGACGTTTTCAAAGCATTGCCGCACAATGGCATCAAGTCACATGTCCTCGATGGTCACACTATCTCGTGGCGTGGTTGGCTGCTGCCATACATTGAGCAAACAGCATTGTACGAACAACTGAATAAAAAAGGACCTAATGCCGGCTATACTTGTGGGAGCTCTATGAACCACAGCATCTTGAGAGATAAAAAAGTTAGCTTTTCCACCTATTGGTGTCCCTCCAGTCCGTTGAAAAAGTTTCATAACAATGGTGGCACAGGCACAGGTACTTGGGACATCATCGATTGTTTACGTGCGCATTATATGGGTATCGGCGGATCGTATATTCATCACACAAAAATTGAATGGACAACCGGTACAAAGAATAAAAATATTGATAGTACAGGCGGATGTATCCTTCACGAAGCAATAGAATTGAGCAAAATCACCGACGGTACAAGCAATACAATGATTATTGCCGAAGAAAGTAACTATCACGTGAAACCAGATGGAACTCAGGAAACTCTTGGAACGGACAATTATACATTGACATTCCTTATGGGACAAGAATGGCAGGGCAGTAGCGATCAAGACCCGTCACAAAGAGATAATTGCCGTCCGTTTGGTATCAGTTTTGTTCGTTTCCAAGTCAACCAACATGTTGATTTTACGGGTTATAGCAATTCATGGATGAACGCTCCGATTCGGAGTGCACATTCCGGCGGCGCGAATGTCGGTTTTGTGGACGGCTCTGTTCGTTTTTTGAACAGTTCAGTCAACCTGGATGAGGTACTTTGCCGTTTTGCTGATAAAGACGACGGTCAGGTGATAAATTTTCCATAGTTCTTAACCATAATACTAAAGGAGACATTTTACAATTGGTAAAATTTCAGCGGGGATTTTTTTGAGAGTACGGAATAACGAAACAAACAAAATATTATTTTGGATAATGTTCGTGTATTTTGTTTTTTCGTGTTGTTCGTATTCTCAAAAAAACCGCTGGAATGCTGTTACGATTTTATCTTTACTTTTAACTTGAAACATTAAAAATGAGAATATTATTTTTATTAATCATCGTTATTTCCGTTTTAATATGCGGTTGCAGCAACAAACCGTATCAACTGAAAAAGAAATCAGAAAGTATTACCGGAATGGTAACGTTCAACGATAAAGCCGTTGCGAATGCGGAGATTCGTTTCTCAGATCCTGCACACGATGTTCATTTTACCGTCAAAACCGACGCAGAAGGAAAATTCACCGTTGCGCCGAAAGATTTGCCGGTCGGGAGTTATTCGACTTTCATTATACCAGCCGATCCGAAAGATATTCCGCAAAAATATCAAAGTCCGATGGAATCTCCGCTTATTCTCGAAATCAACGAGGGAAGCAATGATTTGAAGATTATGTTGGATAATAAAAAATTTTAGATTGATGATTTTCAGATCAATAATCAACAATCATCGATCTGTAATTCCATGTAACTGTTTATTTTAATTGAACATCCAACCTTGTAAGGCTTTAGGATTGTAGGGGGCAATATCCGACGGTGCACTCCACCGCCAGTTATTCATAATGTCGCCGCTAATGCTGATAAAAATGGATTAATTAATAAACTCAAAACACAAATTCCTCGGTCATGTCAATGAGTTGAATTATCGCATGTGTGATAAATTATAGTTTCCTTATTTACCGTTAGTTCATTAACGGGAAACCAGCGGTAAATAAGTAATGTAAATTGTGTTGTTACTTCCCGTTTTCAAACTTTAAACTTTTAAATTTCAATGTACAGTTAGTAATATATCAGTAGAATTTTTGTGTGAAATACCGAAAAAGCAATAACTCAAAGGCAGGCAATGTTTCGCCGAAGGGCTTTCACCCACGGTCGCCTACATTAGGTTTATCTTTTAACGAAAATTCCAATGATAGATTACGACAATTACATTTATTCACATTTTGTGTGTAAACTATTTCCCCCTCAAATTTTAGGAGATTTTTATGAAAACTTATTTTTTTAACATTGTTGCGGTTTCGTTTGTAACATTGTTGCCGTTGCTTTTTGCAATGAACAAATTGTACGCAGAACCGCCGAAAGCA
>JAITIZ010000182.1 GCA_031279215.1 Planctomycetaceae bacterium | reverse complement strand
GTCATAAAATTCAGCGGGAATAATGAATATGAATTTGTTGTAATCCGGTTTCATTTGCAATGACATTAGCAAGCCGAGATCGATGACAATATTCAGGATCTGCTTCAAAACAAAGAAGGGCGGATGGTGTCTTTTTCAAATGTTCAATAAGAACTTCTTTTTGTAACTGGGCTTCCGGCAACAATTTTGTTTCATATTCATTCAACAACCGGATATAATCTTCTTTGAGTTGTAAATTTTTCCTCATCGAAGAAGGGATACCAAGTTCGGGAATATGAATATAGGAAATTCCATCAGTCAATAATCGTTCCATAAGTTTATTTTTTGAGAATCCCGATTTTCGGGAAATAGGATTCCGGCGCACATCAATAACCTGCTTAATACCGGATTTCTTTAACTCTTGAATAAACGTATCAATAACAACGCCTTCATAGCCGATGGTATAAACAACACCGTTTTTTATAGGATTCTTTTTTGAAATCGTAATCATTTTAAAATTGTTTTATTAAATTTTCGTTATGCAGAGTACCGGTAACGTATCAATAATTTTGACATTTTCTATACTGTTAGGAAAGTGCAGGACAACAAGTTTGTATTATAATGTATTTTAGATGGAACACAAGAGTAGAAATAATTGTCTATTTTGTCCTCGTTCCCATTGGGGTAAATGATATTTTTCTTTTACAGAAACAAGGACCAAATAGACCGTTACAAACGAAACAGTTACTCCGCTTTGACCAACTGCCGTATTGCATCATAAAAACATTTACCACTGCAATAAAAAACTGTTCACTAAAATTCATAAATACTGGCGGTCAATGGAAAGAGTTATCGTTATCGTTCAATAATTCACGAATCTGTTCCGCTTTGGTACGAACTCCATGATGATCGCCTTTTTTAGAAACAAGACCCGCCAAAAAGGATTCACTCTCCATAATTGCTGGGAAATAACAGTTACATTCGTCTCGGCAATCGGAAACAATAACAAAAATATCTTTTTCTTTCGCATCTTGCGCAACACGATGATTGACTTCTCTGCTGTTGGTAGCGGCAATTACTAACAAAGGATGAAAATAATCAATATCATCTTTTTCGTATTCTTTATTAACAAAATGAATATACTGTTGTTGAATCATTTTTTGTAATTCTTCCGTAACCGAAGGTGAAATCAGTTTTATTGTTGCACCGAAAGAATATAATATTTCAATTCGGCGTTGCGCAATATTACCGCCGCCAATGACAAGTATGTTTTTGTTGTATAAATTCGTAAAGAGCGGGAAAAAAGACTGCCGGTTTTCCTTTCGCTCAACAAGTTTTAAGAGAGACGGGTTATTCGTAACTGACTGAAAATTTTTGTTTATATCTGATACGGTATTTTCTTTAATGTGAAAAAAATCCAATAATTCCGCATAGAAAAATCCCGTTTCTTGTTCCGGTCGCATGAGAACGAGGACTCGACAACCGCATTGTTGTGCGGCGGAAATTTTAGCGTCAAATCCGCCGATGGTACCGGAATCTTTTGTTACTAAAAATTTTGCTTGAGTCATATTGATCATTGCCCGATTCATTTCTTCGCTAACGGCGCCTTGAATACAAATGATATTTGAGTTACGAAATCCTAAATCAACGGTTTTTTTAAGTGAATCCATCATCGGAAGAATTCTTACAAAACTTCTCGATGCAAAATTTTTTACGTTCACAAAATGTGTTAGTTCTTTACTGCCGATGGTGAAAAGAATATTTCCCGTTTCACAATTCAATAAATTAATGCCTTCATCGGGATGGGAAATATATGTAACAGATGAGTTTTTGTCGTATTTATCACTTTCATTACGTAAAAGTCTTAAATATTGTACATTTACATTACGGCATGCCGAATGAATATTTCGGGTTGCTAAATCGGCGTAAGGATGTGTGGCGTCAACAACATAATCAAACGAATGTGTTTTTAAATAATGTATCATTTCTGTTTCGCCGAGTCGTTGCGCAATAATGGTAAAATTAAGCGGTTCGGTGAAAAGATTTTTAGCGTAGTCTGTTGCGACAATAAGTGTTACGTTCACGTTTTGATCGGCGAGTAATTGTGCCAGTTTTCCCGATTCCGTTGTACCGCCGAAAATAAGGACATTCATCATCTGTAACTCCAGTCAATTTTAAAGTATATTGTTATATCGTAACTGATTTTTTTCTTTCAAAAACGGTAACCTCTTGTTGTAACTAATTTACCGTGAATTTGTTTTGTATCGTTATTTCCGACAATTACAGTTGTCAACATATCCGCATGGATAGCGGACAATTCTTGTAACGAACAAAGTTGATATTGACGGTTATTCCGCAAAGCATTCCGAACATAACCGCATTGCGTTTGCGGATGTTTATGTTTCAATAATATTTCACAGGCAAGCCGTAAAGAATTTGTTCTGGTTTTACTTCCCGGATTGTAAAGACAAATGACGAAATCACCCAGCGCAGCCGCTTCCAACCGTTTTTCTATTGTTTGCCATGGAGTGAGCAAATCGCTCAAACTAACAACGGCAAAATCGTTTGCCAATGGTGCTCCCAGTAAAGCGGCAACAGCAATGGCAGCAGTAATTCCCGGTACAACTTCAATCTCAATATCTGTTTCATTTTCCGCCATTTCCATGAGCAGCGATGCCATGCCGTAAATTCCAGCATCTCCGCTCGAAATAACGGCAACTTTTTTTCCAAGTTTTGCTTCTTGAAACGCTTTTTCACAACGTGCCGTTTCTCCTTTCATTCCTGTATCAATAACTTTTTTTCCAGTAACTAAATCGGGAATCAATTTCAAATAGGCCGTGTAACCGATAATCACATCACAATCTGAAACGATTTTTTCAGCTTGCGGTGTTATAAAATCTTTATCGCCCGGTCCAATTCCTACGGCATAAATTTTTATCACATTAATCTCTCCTTTAATTGTTACTATTATCAAAATGGATATTCCAGTTTTCTTTGGCAATGGCAAGAGTTATTCCGGTGTTCGCCGTTTTACCCATGATGATTTGACCTTGTTTCGATGCGAGATAAGCGGATGATTCACAAACATTACCAACACCTGTTACCGAGTGAACAAATTCTGAATGTGAAAACCGATCTTCCAATTGCCGTAATTCTTCCGCCGAATACGTATGAAATGGAATGTTATAATAATTCGCCAGTTTAAGAATTGCTCTTTCATTTTTTTTCAAATCAATTGACGAAAGACTGCCGATCCATTCTACAGCAATTTTTTGTTCCTTTAATGTTTTTTGGAAAAAGACATTTAATTTTTGAAAAGAGATATTTCGTACCGTTCCAATACCGACATGAAAACATTTCGGTAACAGATGAAGTGTTTGGGTAAACGGCTTGTAATCTAATTTCATACCGATATAAATACCAACTCGTCCTTTATTTTTAACAATAACATGTTTGGGAGGCTGACCGATTATTTTAAGTTCACTCGTCAGTCCGACATTTCGTCCCTGTAATATTTGCGACGAAATTTCTTTGATCATATTAGGATTGACAATAACGTACCTTTTTTCTACTGCAAAAGTATCAACAGCAAAAACGCCGTTTACATCGGTTGCAGTTGTCAAGACAGGAACGGCGTCAATAAGTGTAGCGATTTTTTCGGCAAAATAATTGGCTCTGCCGACATGCCCCGACAACAACGGAATAACGTATCGCCCCGTTTCATCAATAACAATAACCGCAGGGTCTTTCATTTTATTTTGTAACAACGGCGCAACTGCACGCACAGCAATTCCGGCTGCTCCGATAAAAACAAGAATATGATTTTTCCTAAAAATTGAACCAATATAATCGCCAAGTCTTTTGACCCGTTTGTAATGGAGAACAAATTGCCGATCATTGTATAATTGTTTCGCAAGACGGTTTGCCAGTTTTTCACCATTCGCCGTAAAAAACATTAGAAATAAATTATGGATCATCATGTCCTCCATCTTGACATCCGGTTCTAAATCCGTGCGAAAATTCAGGATGATAAAGTTGTGAACGTTCATAAGAATCGCCCAAAAAACGACCAACCAAAATTAAGGCTGTTCGTGTAATATTGTTCTCTTTTCCGGCATCATTCAGTTTACCGACGGTCGTTTTGATAATAAGTTCATCTGACCATGTTACCTTATATACAATAGCCGCCGGCGTATCTTCTGCGTAACCTCCCGCTAATAATTGTGCAGAAAGTTCCGATAATCGATTTCCGCTGAGAAAGATGACCATTGAAGTTTGTATCTTGGCAAGTTCGCCAATAGTTTCCTTTGGCGGAACAGGAGTTCGTCCTTCCATTCTCGTCAGTATAACCGTTTGACTAATTCCCGGTAACGTGTATTCCATTCCCATAACTGCCGCTGCTGCGGAAAACGAACTCACTCCGGGAATAATTTCGTATCGTATATCAAGTTTTCTAAGCCAATCAATCTGTTCCCGAATGGCTCCGTAAATACTAGGATCACCCGTGTGAAGACGTACAATAATCTGTTGATTTTTTTCATGTTGCAACATAATATTCATCACCTCTTCTAATGTCATTTTTGAACTGTCATAAATATCGCAACATTTTTTCGTCCCCTCCAACAAATCGGTATTGACCAAAGAACCCGCATAAATAATACAATCCGCCTGTAACAAAATTCTGGCTCCTTTGATTGTCAACAGTTCTTTGTCTCCAGGACCTGCACCGATGAAATAAATCATTTTTTGTTCTCCGTAACGAAAATAACAGAAAAATATCCTGCTTGATCAATTTTACCGTTTTGATTAAAATCTTCAATAGTTTCAAAAATTTGTTGTCCTGTCATAGTGCAGCGTGAAACGATTTTTGTTTGTTTGGATAATCCGTGCCGTTCCAGCATATTCAAAATAGATTGCAAATTTTTTCCTGATTTCATAATGATTTTGTTACCGGGCAGATCAATCCAATCTTCAATTTTTTCTCCGCAGCCCGCCGGAATAATGTGTAACGGTTGATTACCTTCACAAAGCGGAATATTCAGCAGTGCGGCAACCGCCGAATACGACGCGACACCGGGAATTATTTCCGTTTCAAATCCGCGTGCGGTAACGATATTATCAACGTAACAATAAGTGGAATAAACCGACGGATCGCCGAGTGTAACAAATCCGACGGAAGTTCCCGATTCCAAAACGGTACAAATTTCATCTGCAACCAAAATTCGTTGACGTTTCCTTTTTTCTTCATCCCGTTCCATTGAAAAGCGGCATTCTAAAATTCTTTTTCCTGTCAGATATTGTTCAACAACCGAAAACGCTGTACGGTCGTTACTTTCAACAGCAGGAACCGCAATAACACCGCATTGTTCGATAATTCGTATTGCTTTCAATGTGAGCAGTTCGGAATCTCCGGGACCGGTTCCAATACCGTACAATTTACCATTCATTTTGTTTTATAATTTTGTAATATATTTGAAAATTCTTTAATATCTTTCGGCAAATGATCCGATTCAAGATAGGAATATTCCCGTAATTTTTCGTAAACTTCCATAATGATTGGTTTGACGAGACTTGCTTTTTTAAGAATTTCGTAACGTGAAAAAATTTCTTCCGCATTCCCTTCCGCCAACAGTTTACCTTGATCCAATACAATAATTCGGTCTGCACATCGAAGTGAAAAATCACTCTCATGTGTTGAAATTAACAGTGTGCGCCTTTCGTTTGCCAAATTGTTTAGAATTTCAACCAAATCTTCTTTTTGTTGTCCATCCAGTCCGGCGGTTGGTTCGTCCAGAATAATGATTTCTTGTTCCATTGATAAAATCGAAGCAATTGTTACACGTTTTTTTTCACCGTAACTCAAAAAATGCGGCGGTTTGTTGCGCAAATGTTCGATATTCATAATTCGTAACGCCCGTTCCACTTTTTCAACGACTTCCTCTTTTGACAATCCGCGATTAATTGGTCCGAAGGCAACTTCATCAAAAACACTACCGGCAATAATTTGATCTTCGGCATTTTGAAACACAATACTAATCAATTTCATTCGTTCCATTTCACTTTTTATAACCCGACCATTAAACCGAACAACACCTTGTTTGATTTTCAGGAGACCGTTAATACATTGAAAAAGCGTTGTTTTTCCGGCACCGTTGGAACCATGAAAAAAAACTTTCTCTCCCCGTGCAATCTGAAAACTAACATCAGTAAGAACTTGATGATGATTCGGATACGTAAAAGAAAGATTTTCAATTTGTAAAATAATATTGCTCATCAAAAAATCAAACGTGTATAATTGTTTATTTTTCGTAACTGTTCAGAGGATGATACCGCTTACGATTAATATCTATTTTCTGTTACTTACATATTACCAAAAAACAATATCAATAATTGGTCTTACGATGAACGGGATTGGATATTTTCTGAAAAATCAAACATCAAATGGTATAATGTAAAGGTGTTATCAGCAGTGTCATTGTGTTCGGAACTGTAATGAAATTCAAAATCAGGAATAAATGACTCCTTCTGAACATATCTTGTTGTGTTACAGTTGTTAAAATGATTTTGTAATAAAGTGTTAATATCGGTTATATTGGTAGGAATATCTAACTTTTCAACAATAAGACCAATCATTGCATTTACTCTATAAAATGCGGAATAATATTTTGATACAAAACGATAAATACCATTCTTGATATATTGGGCATTTAACCCTGAAATTCCTGCTCTATTTTTGTTATCTAATCGTTTACATTCAATAATATAATAGGCGTCTGTTTTAGTGAAAGTATTTTTTGTTTGTACTTTTATATCTGTTCTACCTTTTGTAATGTTTTCAGGAACTTCTCTATCAAATAGGAAATTTCCTGATAATCCCGTAACATTTCTTAGCGTATCATTTTTAAATAATTGATTAAATGATCTCTAATGTCATTTTCATCATTGAGAACTTGAATATGATCTTTTAACATCATTGTATAGCAAGCAAAAACACCACACAAAATTCGCTGCAATTCTACTGTATAATTGGTCGTGTTATAGATATATCCAGTTGCATTTAATTCAGTTTCCATTATTTATTCACCTTTCCTTCCTGCTTTTAAAATTGCATTCATAAAATCTTCTGCATCTAAATAAGCAATTGCTTTATGCCAAAGATGCTTTTCATTGGGTTTAAACAGATAAAAATATTTTTTTTCAAATCCACGTATATCTTTTTGAACAAATAGACGATTCGTAACTTTTTCCGAACTCAATTTCATTAATAACGATAATATCTTTTTATCATCAATATTTTCCCAAATAATACCATTTTCCTCTTTTGTATTTATCGGAACTACTTCAAAAAACATTCCTATGATGTGATTACTGCACCGAATACGGACAATAAATTTTTGTGTATCATTATCAATATTAGGCTTAAACCGCTGTAGAAAAATAGAGGCATAGTCGGCTATTTCTTTTGAACGAATAGACAATGCTTTTTGAAGTTTGTCTAATATCTTATAGTTGTTTTTTTTTGTTCGTGTAATTAATGGTCTATTAATTGTCAGAGCATAATCGAGTAATGCTTGTTCCTCTTCGTTGAAATTTAATGATTTTATAATCGTTTCATTTATTGCGTTTTGAGTATGATCTATCATTTTTTGAATTTGGGAATATTTAGTACTATTAATAAGTATTTGTTGCTGTTGCAGATGATCTTGTTCTATTTTTGCTTTTTCAATTGTTTCCATTAAATTTAGATCACATTCAATATAGGGAACGGAAAATTTATCATAATTCTGAATTTGTTCACGTTCAATACCTATTGAAGCAAAAGTATGTATAGAAAAATACGCATAAATATCAGAATTTAAAATTGCTTCAATATGCCGTAAATATTTAATATCCGATTTTAAGAATACTTTCACTACGGTTAAGGTATCTTTATAGACCGCTTTTTTTTCACATATTGCCGATTTCGGAGTTAGTAATTTTGTATCGGGTCCTTTCCTAATCAAAAGCATTGGAGGTTCAAATAATCGTTGATTTCTTATACGGTGAACCTTTTTTTCTGTGAATGGTACAATTTTATCTGGATTTATAAAATAAGGTTCTATCGCATAAGCGTCAATAAAAGGATAATTATGAAATTGAGTTGCATCATAAATTTGCGTTTTGCTATATTGTATCTCTGTTCCATAAATGAATTTTTTTGTATTAGAAATTATTTTTTTTATGGAAGGATAATTAGTTTTCAATCGTTTAATCAGATTGAAGTCCAAATACGAACCATAAACCAAAGTTTTAAATAACCAGTCATCTTGTTTCAATAATCCCTGTTCTACTTTTTTGTAATCAGGACGATTGATTATAAAAATCTTGAAGTAGGAGAAAAATCGAGTTGGTTTTATTGTGATATGTTCCAATATATTGTTATCTGTAACTTTTCCATGAGCATATTGATAAAACAAAATAGAAGCGGGTGCAATTGATTTATCATTTGATTTATCAAAAACTTCACGCCGAACAGATGCTAATTCAACCACTTTGTTCACAAAAAATTCTTCTAACCAATAACGGCGGAAATCACTGTAATCCGTCTTATAACCGCGATTATACAAAATACTACTCCTGACAATTAATGCACATTTTGTTTTGGAACTTGAAAAATCGCTTACTCGTAACACAAAACCTTCAACAATTTCACCGTTATTTATTGTTGCATGATATTTTTTATTTTCGGCGTTGTCTTTTTTTCTACGTTCTTTAATATATGTTTTGCCGTATTTGCCCAATGCTCCGGCTTTCCAAGGGGGATTTCCAACAATAAAGTCAAATTCTATCGCCTGTAATTTAGTTTCAAATAAGGCGTCAGTATTGAAAAAATCATCATTAAAAAAATTTGTATTTTTTAATGCAGGAAATTTGAATTTTTCAATATCCGCCGGCTCTTGATAATCCAATAATGTCAAATAAATAGAAAATATTGCAACTTGTATTGCTTTGGGGTCTTTATCGATTCCATAAATATTCTCAGTAACTAAATTGTTCAGAATATTGGGAGTGAGTTTTTTCTTTTTGTTATTGTTTCGATATTGTTCTATGATTTTTCGTAATGTTTCTACTAAGAAAATTCCCGAACCGCAAGCCGGATCAAGTGTAACACAACTATTAGTTTCAAAATTGTTTCCAAAATGTTTTTCAATTGTTTCTTTAAGAATATAATCTACTAAAAACAAAGGTGTATAATAAACCCCCTCTTCTTTTTGATTCTCTTTCCCAATAAATAATTCATACACATTGCTGATAAATTCAATAGGAATAATTGAAAAATCATAGAGATTAAATAATGATGACTGCCCATGTTCCAAATCGTCACCTTGTAACAGCCGTATTAAAACACGAAGAGATTCATCAGATATGTTTTTGTATTGTTCATTGGGAATTGAAAAAATATCATCGCCGTTAAATTTATCTTTTAAATAGTTGAAAAATTTTTGAGTTTGAGAGATATTTTTGAGAACGTTACAAAATCCATCATTATTCCATTCCGATAAATACCCTTTTATATCTAAATGTACTTTCCGATCAATCAAATAACGAACAAATATACATTTCCCAATTAAAGCGTTTGCAATTTCCGCATCAATATGTTCTTTTGTAATAAGAATATGACGGGCGGTTTTTATGTTCTTCAAAAGAAAATAATCAAGCCGATTTTCATATCTAAAATCGTTCCGATAATTTTCCCAAGTTTGGTTGTTAAAAAGATTGAAATAGTTGAAGTCTTCAAGTTTATTGTTATCGCCGATTTTAGCAAGTGATTTTAATTCCGTTTCATATTTAAACCCATTGAAAATTTCCACTATGTTATTTTGAACAATAATAACAATAGGTGTTTCATTGAAATTCCAGATTTTTTTGTGCAAATTCTTATCATTCGGATTGTCAAAAAATAAAACCAATGGTTTATTATCAATACAAAAAAAAGCGTCCGGCTTAATATTGTTTTCTAAAAGCCTTGCTACACGATTAGGAAATTGCAATTCCGATTTCCATTTTATATCATTAGTATAATACAAACCATTCGTCGTATTAATACCTAACTTTCGGAATATGTCCTCTAACTTATTGTATTTTTTGGTCATATAATAAAATAATTGTAATTATTTTGAAATTTCAATAAAATCAAAAAACTTTATTTTTTTTGTAACTAATATTACTCTGCTATTGTGAAAATACTTTCAGCAATCATTAGATCAATTTTACTCTTATTGATTCAAAATCACAACCAATTATCACAACCAATTCGGAATCATCATCAACAGAAAAAATAATAATAAACATACGATTTCTTTTTTGTTGGGACAAAAATTTTCCGAAGTCAACGGAATACGTCCATTGTAACCTCGCGTCAACATTGATTTATACACCCACTCGCTTTTGAGACAAGACTGAATAAAAACAGAACCCCATAACATTGCAAAAGATCGGACAAAACCTTTTACGCTGCGATATCCGCCGCGGCAAAGTTGCGATTTCATTTTAACAACCGCCATTTCCATTAACAAAAATATAAACTGATAAATCAACATCGCCAATGTAATCAAAATTGGAGGACAGCGCAAACTGTGCAAAAAACAAAGCATTTCTCTAAACGGAGTTGTTAAAATAATGAAATAAAAACAGGAAACCGCCGACAAGGATTTACAAATCAAACGAAAAGCAAGCAATAATCCATTTTCCGAAACAAATAAACAGTAATTCCCGATTTCCCATGAAAATACACAATTCGGCGGCGCAGGCAACAGGTTGATATTAACAATAATTCCTGTTACACTTAAAAATAGAAAACAAAACGGAATAATCATAAAACGGAAATAATCCGCCCAATGAATTCCTGCCTTAAAAATTGTTATAGAAAACATAATCAAAAAAATTACGGCAAAGGAAATGATACTTTTTGAACAAATACACGCCAACAGCGCAGTTCCTCCAAAACGGATTCGCCATTGGAAGGACTGGTCTTTCAAACTGGAAATGTAAGCGTATTGATCAATTTCTCTCATTTTTTATTTGCGTCATTTTTTCCTTTTAAGTATCCGATACAATAAAAAATGATACCGGAACCTATTGCGGCTTGAAGTGCGAAGAGCATACTTTCCGTTTCCGTGCCGGGCGGTTCCCAAAAAGGACTGAACCAGGGTTCAAAATCTTTGCTGATTTCTTGAGTTGTATTTTTTGCCTGAGTGTCTGCTCCTGCAAAGTCTGAGTTTTTAACAATCATAAACGGTAATATTGTAATCAAAACCGCAATGAAAAGTAAACCGATATTGTATTTCCAATTTATATTCATAATTAATGTTCTCCAAAAGGTTTAATCGTATCATGTGCATAAGCGGTAATAATATTGAACAGAACAACTGTTAAAATACCTTCAACAATGGCAAGAGGAATTTGAGTAATTGCGAAAATTCCTGCAAATTTTATAAACGATGCGGTAATTCCGCCGACTTCACTCGGATGAACTAAAGCAAGTTGTAATGACGTGACCACATAAGTCGCCAAATCACCCAAAGAAGCGGCAAAAAATATCGCAACAGATTTAGGGCTGCCGATTTTTTGCAACAAATAGTAAACAAGGAATGCCGTTACAGAACCTACAATCCCCATAGAAAAAGTGTTGGCTCCCAAAGTGGTCAAACCGCCGTGAGCCAGTAAAACCGCCTGAAATAAGAGAACAATTACTGATAAAACACCGGCAACAGAAGGACCAAACAAAATCGCAGCAAAACCGATTCCGGTCATGTGTGAACTGCTACCGGTCATTGACGGGAGTTTAAGTGCGGATAACACAAAAGTAAACGCTCCCGCCATTGCAAGAAATGTAATCGTCTGTGGATGTCGATCAAGCAAACGATTAATTTTTGTAATACCGCACGCTAAAAACGGAACACACAAAATTCCCCAAACAATACAAGCTGACGGAGGCAAAAATCCCTCCATAATATGCATCGCCTGCACTGCCTGCGTTGTCGTAGCAAAAATTACGAATGCCAGTAAACCTGTCAAAATACCGTTCATTTTATAATTGTTCAACATAAATATCCCCTTTCTGTAATAATTGAAATTAAAATTTGTAATTATTCTGTTCGTTTGTTATAGAATCTATTGTTTTGATATATCATTTAACGACAAAAGAGTATATCTTGGGTGTCCTTGACCAACTTGGATAACATGAAATTGGGTTGTTACTGGACGATGTAACCAATTTCGATTGAGAATATCTGGATCATCAATAGCATGATCAATTTTTCCGCGAATGACATTATCTTGGGATGCCAGTTTAAACTCGAATGTTCTGTTTTTAGGCAGTATATCCTGAAACTCACCTTTATAAGATTTACTGTTTTCGTTGATATTATTATCGGAAAGTCTGCTTTCGGCTTTTTTTATTTGCTCTAAATCAGTAAACTGAAAAAATATATTGTCAAATTCTAGTCCGCACCATGCTTCTTGTTGAACCATGAAATTCAGAAATTCGTGAACCTTTGCGATGGTTCTGTGTTGTGTATCAACAACCAGTTCCGCAATATCATCATCACTTCCTTCTGTGGCTAACCGAAACAATTTCTCAATTTTCTTTATGGTGCTTTCAGATGGATCAAGATCAGGAAATAAATATTGATCTTTGGGCGGTAATTCAAACTCAAATCCAAACGAACCGATAACAATTCCTGTAATAAATAATGGTTTTGTCTCTTTTCCTGGTATGGGACCACAATCACTTAAAATCCTGTTAGCATCACTCATAACCATTGAAAACGCATCGGAAAATAAAGCGGCTGCTTTGGAACCAAAGTCAGCCTCAATACCATGACTTGCTAAAACCGGTTTACCTTTAAAAGTCAAACGAACCGAAGTTTTTTTCTCTTGTTGTGGTAGTTGCAATAATTCTTCTTTGACACTTTTGAGACGAGCCTCAAAACTCATTCGGTCAATAACTCTGTCAACAGGGAAGGTGGAAAGAATTTGTTCCAACTCATGAATTTCAGAAACCAAAGAATCATAAACATTAATCATTTGATTATCTCCTTATTGATTTTCAATTATTTTTTTTACTTTAGTATCTTGAGAAGGGTCAAGGTCAATTTTAACAAACCCTTTCCACAATCCGTTACGGCGGTGAGACCACATACTGTACCAATAAGTTATTGTTTCTACTGCTTCAACATCGACAGGAAACCCTAGCATAACAAAATATCCATCAATAGCAAAAGTCGATTTTAAATATGCTGTATCAAAAATATTTTTATTTTTTTGTATTAGTGATTGTTGTGTTTCTTCGGCAGGCAGTTGATAAAAAGTTACAACATCCAGATCATGCGGCGGTCTGTCTTCCAAAATTTCAATATTTTCAAGGAAACTACCATTCAACCATTGAAAACCATGAGTAATCCCGAGTTTGTGTAATTCCGCACGGAAAATTAAAAAACCTTCCAATATTTTAATACGTTCTTGGGACTGAGCAAAGTGATCAAAAAAATATGATAACGTAACATGATATGGAGAACGTTCCTTACTATTGCCCAACATTTCAAGTGCAACTGGAGGCAGTATTCCCATATTGTTCCAAAATGGAAAATTTTTTATAGCAGGCATCTTCAAAAACGACTCTTTAGTGTATCAATTTATTTTTCTTTCATCTCAATTTCACCGTTCATCGACTTCGGTAATAACAAATTGCGAATAGCGGCTAGGTTACGAGATTGTTGACCGTAATTGGAAATTACACAACCCATTATAGTACATACATTTTCACATTTTACAACTACCTCATTAGAGGGAATTATTATTTTTATGTGAAGAGTATATCACTTCGTATCCTTTATTGATTATATTTTTGAAATTTTCAGAGATTGAGTTCCAGTCTAACACATCAACATGGTATGGTAAATCACTTTCTTGAAATGCTTCACGTAATTCACCAGTTCGGTTTGTTCCGAGTTTTTCTTTACCGACAAATATCAAATCTAAATCCGAATAATTTTTTGCCGTCCCCTTGTAACGTGAACCAAACACCCACACTTCACAATCAGAAGCATACGTTTCAATAATATCCAAAATAATTTTTAATTCTTTATCCGAAACACAAATCATAACCGTTGTTCCAATCTATTACGAAATTCTTTTGCATGGATAAGAAAATCTTGCACAACGGCAAAAACATTCTCTGCCGTTTGGAGGTCATAGATATGAGATGTTTCGTTTCTTGCATGGTGAAACACAAACCATGTTTCCACATCGGTAATCAATTTATTTTCCGCCGCTCGTCTGAATAATTCTTTTCGTGTTGTTCCGTCGAGCATGTCGGGACTGATGTTTTGTTCAATCCAACGTTTCATAAATTTCCAACATAATTCGTATGTAAATTCAAATTTTTTTATCACACCTGCCCGCAATGTTTTTCGTAACTCTTCGTCGGATTCCTTGTAACGATGATAAACATTCAGCGCACTCTCCAATGAATTGATTGCGTTAATCAAATTACTAATATCCAATATATCGTTATTTTTAATAGTCATCATTATTTTTAATAGTCATCATTTTTATTTTTGTATTCACGAATTTTTATTCATAAATTTGTACAAGAATGAATTAAAATGCCGTCTTCTTGGGTGAAGACGATAAATTCGACTTGAAGATTTCCTTTTGTTCTTGCGTTTAAGTGAAACGCAATTTTTTGACCGATACTGTTCCAAATATCTTGTTGTATTCCGTATTGCCGAATCACCGTCATTGCGGCCTCCACCGTAACGCTATTAATTATCGTACGAATTGCAGCCGATGGAATTCCGCACATCGCAGAATGCGCCGCAATAATTTCCATTCGGCAATCCGCAACATTGGAATGTGTGTTCATAATTCCGCCTGCCAATTTAACCAATTTTCCGGCATGTCCAACCAAAATCACTTTTTCCATACCAATCAATAACGCATAATCTAAAACCTCACCAATATAATTTGAACATTTAACCGCTTGCCCAATATCAAACCTCAATTCCGCACGAATAAATTCCCGTCCGTAATTCCCCGGTGTGATTAAAAGTGTTTTTGTACCATTAAATGCGTACATGTCAATTTCCGCCTTCAATGTATCAATAATTGCCTTTTCACTCATCGGTTCCACAATACCGGTTGTTCCCAAAATAGAAATACCGGAAACAATACCTAAACGCTCATTCATCGTTTTTTTAGCAATCTCTCTGCCTTTCGGTACAGAAATAAGAACACAAAGTCCGCCATGATAACCGGTTTGACGGCAAACATTTAACACTTCACGTTCAATCATTTGGCGCGGAATAGGATTGATGGCGGCTTCTCCAACCGGAATCTTCAATCCAGGTTTCGTAACACGACCAACACCTTCACCTCCGTCAATAATAATTCCATGTTCCGTTTTTGAAACAGTTACAGTAATTTCAATTCCGTCCGTAACATCAGGATCGTCTCCAGCATCTTTGATTACAGAACATGTTACTAAATTTTCGTTGCGTTTTATTTCCGATAACGTAACTGTTAAAACCGTCCCTTGATTTGTTGTAACATTTACAGTATTGTGATACTCGTTTGATAATAACATAAGTACCGCAGCCTGCGCCGCGGCAGCGGCGCAAGTTCCTGTTGTGATTCCTGTTCGGAGTCTCCGGTTGTTTTTAATAACAAAATTCACGTTTCTTTCTCTTGTTTTCGTTACGTATTTCGGATATCAATCATTTTACTGTTGTCCATTGCCGCTTCATCAAAGGTTGCCATTTGATGAAGAATCATTTGCGCTGCATCAATAAGGAGAAACGTAAACGGGCAACCCGTTCCTTCACCCAACCGCATTTCCAAATCAAAATAAGGTTTCATACCAAGTTTCTGAATCGCCGCTTGATATCCGGGTTCACGTGATCCATGAGACGGAATCATAAAATCACGCGCCGCCGGACATAATTGAAACGCAATCAATGCCGCCGCCGCGGAAATAACACCGTCAATAACAACAGGAAACCGACAATACGCCGCTCCCAAATAAACACCAACAAGCCCCGCAATATCAAATCCCCCCACCTTTTCCAAAACATCAATAGGATCATTTTTGTTTGGTTTATGTAAATCAAAGGCTTTCCGTACAATTTCCTTTTTATGTACAAAAGCTTCTTCCGTCAATCCCGCACCTTTTCCTACCGCTTCCTCAACAGTACAATCCGTCAATGCCATGAGAATAAGACTGGAAGTGGTCGTGTTACCAAGTCCCATTTCACCTGTACCAACAACAGAAAAACCGGTTAGCTGGAGTTTTTGTACTTCTTCAAAACCGATAGTAATCGCCTGAATTACTTCTTCTCTTGTCATTGCCGGTTTTTTCGCAAGATTATTCGTACCTTTACGAATTTTTTTATTGATCATATTTTCCGATACAACATCACTGTTGATTCCAATATCGATCACTATCATTTCCGAATTTGAAAGTTTCGATAAAACACCAATTCCAGTAATCTTTTTTTGAAAATTTAATGACTGCATCAGTGTAACAACTTGCGGCGCAGCACTGACACCTTCTTCATACACGCCGTTGTCTGCACACATAATCACAACAGCTTTTTTATTGTAACGGCGTTTCATGTCGCCGGTAATTCCTGCCAGTTGAACCGAAAGTTCTTCAAGCCGCCCCAAACTGCCCAGCGGTTTAACTAAAGAATCCAGTCTGTTACGCGCAAGATTTTGCGCATCTTCCTTTAACGGACGTATTCTCGTAATAATTTCTTCAAGATCCATTAATGTTTCCATATTATAGTTGTAAAAGGTTAAATTGTGTAACTGTTCAATACGAATATACTACAAGTAATTATTCGATTGATATTTTCAGTGGTAAGTGTTTCTTTTGTTTGTGAATTGTAAAACGGTTATTTTAAAATGTATTTCATCCTAAGAGGATATTACATAACAACCCGTTGTGTTGCAGTAAGTTATTGTACATTATTTCTTACAGGGTGAAGGTTTTTATATCACGATATCATTACGTAAATTGTTGAGGAAATTGAAACGTAAAAAATAGGACAACACAAAGTATCTTTATCAATGGAAAATATTTATTTTCGACCTATTGTGAATTCTGTATTTTAACGGTTCTACGCCGTTGAATCGTTATAATAATTTTACTTCAAGTTCATTTTTTCAAAGAATATTTTGTTTCTTTTATTTGCTCTTTTATAAATATCGGTATATCGTATTACTTCTGAATATTGATTAGCAACAGTATTATCGTTTTCGTAGCTTTTAATATCGGCTGAATTTCTTACGAATCCGTCTATACCGTAAATTTTACGGTATCCATTTCCCGGTTTGTCGTATTTGTTGAAATTGTCGGTTATGAGATACGTAAAAAAATTTTCGATAGAAAATTCAGGTTTCATAAAATTTGCAAGAAGTTGAACATATCTATCCATCTGAAAAACATTCTCGTTTAATCCGACTTTAGGGTCTTTTAATTCAATGATAATACATTTTTTTTCTTCTGGAAAAAAAAGTAAATCAATTTTATTCTGTAAACGTTTTTTATTAAATTCGGCGAGCATCTTTTTTTCTTCTGTTGTTAAATTGCGAATAATTTTGTTTTCGTTTATTTTAATATTTTCGATAGCAACATCACTCACTCCTTCAAAATAGAGAAACTGATCGTCAATCAACCAAAGATTTGATTCTGTACTGTTATTTGAATTTTTGGGCAAAAGCAAATTATGAAAGAAGGCTTCATTTTGAATCTTATTTTTTTTACACGTTTCAAGACCTTCGTTGAATAGACTCAAAATATATTTTCGATACATTATATAGCTTGATAAATTAACAATATTCCCAATATTAACTTGTTGAATATGACTTTTTATTTCATCTTCTAGTTTTTTGAAATCAATATCTGTTTTTACGTTTTTAATTTTTTGTATCGTTTGATCGATTTTTTGAACAGTTTCTGTTTGTATTTTCTCATGCAGGTCTTTTATTTTTGACAAAATTTTTTGCGGGGCATCATTAAATTTTATTGTATTGAGAAGTTTTTCTTTGTTTTCTTTGTCTGTCAGAATATATGAATATGCTTTATTGTTTGCGATTTTATTATTATCATTATTGTTTAATAAATCTATTATACGGTTCTCTTTCTTTTGGTTTAATATTTCGAGTTCATATTTTAGGAATAGATTTATTTGTGTTTTAACTATTTCTTGTATTTTCTCTTCGGTGATACTATCGAGATTTGTTTTATTTTTGGGAAGAGTCAGTTTGGTTCGCGATTCATTTAGGAATCTGTTTAAAAAAGGAGATTTAAGATAAGCGTTGTAATAATAATTATTACCGGATTTATCCTCCAGAACTCCCGGCGGCAAATCAATATTGTTAATTTCGCCTGCCGATCTTTCGTCCATAACATAGAAGACCTTATTTTCGTTTATATTTTTTGTTTTGATATGCCATAATTCAAAATCTACCGTGTCATCAATACCTGATAATTTTGTTTTATCTTCGATAACAAATTTTTCTTTATAAAAAATATCTTTATTTAATTGTTCTGTATTTATAATTCGGTCGGTTTCGCTGCCGCTGTTATCTATCAATTTAATTTCAAATTGTTTATTCTTACTTTTGAGATAATATAAAAAAACGTAGAAATGTTTTAATATTTCGTTTCGGTAGAAGTCAATATTTTTCTGGGCGTATTCTTGAAATTCCGGTTTGATGTTTTCAAAAATGATAGTTGTTTTATTTTCGTTACTTGTTTTAATCAGACTTTTATTATCGTTGATTGTTTCGGTATTGAAAGAGAAGGTTCTTTTGAATGTTTTTGTTTTTTCTTTAAATATACTTTCAATTTTCACATCATTAAATATTTTAAGAAAAGCGACTCTTCCCAATCCTTTACCGCCGACATGGTTTGTTTTGTATATTTGTCGCGTAAAATTTTTGAAATTGGCATCAGTAAATCCGGTACCGTTATCTTCTATTTTAAGAGACTGGATATAATTATTGTCATCTTTGATAATTTCATTAGCAACGTATTGCCTTGTAATTTTTACGGTTATCTGAATATTTGAGTTTTCTATGGAACAATAGAGGGCGTTAGAGATCGCATCAAGAAGACAGAATAAAAAGCCCTCTTCTGTACGTAAATCATAATTTTTTATTACATCTTTTAAATCGACTTCATACATAATTGTCAAGGAAAATTCTAAAAACTTAATTTTTAGGGAATAATCAAGAACATCGGAGATTGCTAAAATTGGAATTACAATATTAATTACAAGTTACATTACAGCGATGAACAGATGCTGAATAGTTACACATCATTACTTTACAATAGGTGATAAAATTCTTTACTTTGTTCTCTTTTTACATTTGCCTGTACATAAAAACAATTTAAAAGTTTTGTTCCAGCTTTATTTGATAAATCATCAAATCCCCAATAGGGTTGAGGATTAAGTTGTTCTAATCCTATTCGTTGATCTACTGTTTTCAACCATTCTTTGTGAAGATTATCTACGCAGTTACTGTCCAATGAAATCAAGATTTTTCGTTCCTTTCGATTTATCTTGACCATAAAACCTCTGTTACTCGGAGAATTACCATGAATGGTTTGGCGAAAACTCAATTCTGTTTCTGGGTACTTTTTCCCTGCTTCCTTGTGCTGCCAACCGTATTTTAATAACAAAATTTGGGGAACAAATTTAAATGCTCTAGGTGAAGGTTCGGTATGAAACAGTGTAGTCAATGAAGATGTATTTAACCGTTGAGCTTTCAACTCCCACTCAGCAGCATTAGGGATAGGAAGCTTGTTCTCTTCGATTCCCAACAAATTTTCGAGTGTATTCCCAATTCCGCCATGATGATCTTTCCGTGTATTGGGTATCCATTCTTTTTGTGCAATTACTTGAAGTTTTTCTATTAAACTATCTTTTGTGTACATTTTCATAATTTTAATTTTGTTAAAAAAGTGATGACTGGTGAGATTTCATGACTTCACATTGTATTTTATTTCTTTCTATTCGTTTTTCTGCCGTTTCGCAATAAATGGGAGAAAGTTCAATACCAACATAATTTCTTTTTAATCCCATTGCAACAACGGCTGTTGTACCACTTCCCATGAAAGGATCCAAAATAATCTGTGCATCTGTTGAACCTATAATCCTATCAATTAACGCAACAGGGAAAGGTGCTGGATGTTCATTGTTCATCTCTTGCGTAAATTCCCAAACATCTCCATAAGCATTAGCTTTGGGAACAAGTTTGAAATCGGGTTTGGGAATTAAGTAGATAACTTCGTATGTCGGCAAAAAATAACCCGGATTAAAATTAATACCTCCTTTTCTGCGCCAAATAATAATCTGTCGTACCGGCAAATCTCTAATAATGTCTTTTCTATCTTGAATCAATCCGTCTTGAACTCGCCATTTATGGTTATAGAAAATAGCACCATCATTTTTGATTAATCGAAACATTTCTTTTAAACAATGATACTGCCATTCGGCATATTTGTCATGCGGCATGTTATCATTGTGATGACTATAGCCATTTACCAACGCAGCACCTGTCCATTTACCGCCTCTACCGTCTTTCATTCCGTTACCCGTTGAGTTTTTCAAATTATATGGCGGTGAAGTTACCGCCAAATCCAAACATTTATCCGGCATTTGACGCATGATGGTTAAACAATCACCACAAATTATTTTATTTAAATATTCGCTTTTACGCATCATCTTTAAATTATTCGTACTTTATTTATTTATTTATCGTTCAAGTCTCATTCAGAGACTAAAAAAGTACTCCAGAATTCATTGATAACAAAATGTAAAATCAGCTTCCTATAGGTAAACTGACAAAGTTAAATGAAAATTAAAATGTGAACTGTTCAAATGATTCTTTAACTAATTCTGTTAGTGTCATAAACAAGAACTCTTTTTCGTACATTTTTGTTCTAATCGTGGTAGTTGACTTCTCTCCTCAAAATTTTTTTGTAATTTGTAAGAATATCGACGGGAATATAATGATCCGTATTAGATAAACATTGAGAGATTTTACCAATCACCTCAATCCGTTCCGCTTCAACACAACTTAAAATCCGATCCCGAATTTCATACACTTGAGCATGTAATTTATTGGACATTACCGAAACTCCTATTACTTATTTCGTTTTTTTTTGTTTTTTTCTGAAACAATTTTTTGAACTGTTTCAATAAGCCGAACATTATGTTGGTGTTGCGACAACGCCAAACGATAAAATCCGGCTTCCAAACCTATTGTATTTTTGTACGACCGTATTCTTATCCGGTGTTTATCAAGTTCCTCCTTCAAATCAAAATCATAAGGATTTTTGAGGAACAAATAATTTGCCTGACTATCAAAAATTTTGTATCTTAAATTTTCAAGTTCATGTTTCACAAATTGCCTTTCCTGTTTCACCAAAAGAACCGTTTTTTTCAGATAAGTTTCCGCATCTTTCAATGCTGCAATTCCCGCCGCATGAGCAAGATTGGAAACAGCCCAATCCGGTCCGTGAAAATATAGTTTGTTAATCAATTCTTTATTGTTGCAAATTACATATCCCAAACGAATCCCAGGTAATGCAAAAATTTTTGTGAATGCCTTGAGAATCACCAGGTTGTCAAATTCAGCCAGTAACGGTTTAACTGTAACATCGTCCGCCTGTTCGGTGAAATCCATAAAACATTCGTCCACCGCCACCGTCGTTTTTGAATTTCGGCAACTCCGTAACAGATTCTCAATTATTTTTCGTTTCGTTAAAATTCCTGTCGGATTATTGGGATTGCAAAGGAATATCAAATCAACCTGTTCCCGTTCCGTTGTTGTTACAATACTTTCATCACATTCAAAATTCTGATTTTCGTTCAGTTGGTGATAATAAATTTTCGTACCATAAGATTTCAAGGATCGTTCATAATCGGAAAATGCCGGTATTTCTATTAACGCCTTTCGCGGTTTCAAACAAGGCGGCAGGCGAAAAATAATATCGGACGAACCGTTTCCGCAAAAAATCCATTCCGGTTTGACCCGTTCAAAATCGGCAATACATTTCCGAAGCCGAACCGAACTGTTATCAGGATAATTGCAACAAAATATAATTTCGTTTCTAATTGCCTCTTCAATTCCTTCGGGAAATCCCAACGGATTGATATTGGCGGATAAATCAAGGAAGTTTGCTCTGCCGAGTTCAAAATGGACATTGCCGCCGTGACGATATTCATACATCAATATACCTCCGCCATAATTCAATCACCATCATAAGGACAACCGCTAATATTGTTGCTAAAAACATCAGGCGGTTGACAATAATAATATGTGAAGGCGAAGGCGGAATTTTGTCGTCTCCAATCATCGGTTTGGAAACAAGTTTTCCGTTATAATAATGGTCGCCGCCCAAACACAAACCCAACGCTCCCGCACAAACCGCCTCCGTTTGCGCTGAATTGGGACTCTGATGTTGATACCGATCTCTCCAGTAAATCCGAAAAGCCTGTTTCGGATTATTTCTTGTAATAAAAACTGCGGTCATTAAAAGGAACGCCGATATTCTTGCCGGAATAAAATTGACAACATCATCCAAACGAGCCGCAAACTTTCCAAAATATTCGTATGTTTCATTTCTGTAACCAATCATGGAATCTAATGTATTGACCGCTTTATAAGCCATGCCAAGAGGAACACCGCCGATATACACAAAAAAAAGCGGAGCAATCACACCATCCGAAAAATTTTCAGCAACAGTTTCAACAGTTGCTTTGATTATTGCGGGATATTCCAGATGCTGCGTATCTCTTCCTACAATACGTGACAAATATTTTCTCGCATTGATCAAATCATCGGACTGGATGGCATGATAAATTTTCATACTTTCAACCTGAAGTGCTTTGGGCGCAATAATAAAATAACAAAAAATCACCTCTCCGGCATAAGCACACCACACATGAATCCCGTTAAGAAATTCGATGAAACATCTTGTTCCCCAATACGCAGTCAATACAATTGTTACGGTTAAAAGGACTCCCCGCACAAAATCGACAACCGGTAATTTGATACAACAATACTGATGAAATTTTATTCCCCACGAAATTCCGTAACCTATTATTCTAACCGGATGGAACGGATTTTGCGGGTCGCCGATAATACTGTCCAGAACAACTGCCAATACAATAATTTGTACAATATGATCCATTGTTCCGTTTTTTCTTCTGTAACATAAAAATTAACGTTTTCAAAAATTAAAGCGGTTTATAGGTTGTCGCAGCACAGGAAATTTCAATGGTGTAACCTTGTCCATTGTGCGGTAACCATTCATCGTAACTTTTTTTCTGTCCATTAAACAACATGTCCATCAAAGAAGCAATCACACCGCCATGACACACCACAAAAACACTGTCCGTATTCATCTCCCGAATAAGTTCAAATCCGTAACATATTCTTTTCCTAAAATTTTTCCGTGATTCACCGTTAGGACAGGGAATCATTTCATTCCCGCTAATCCAAAGACGATAATCAGGATTATCCTTTAATTCGTCATAATTTTTCATTTCAAAATCACCGAAGTTATATTCGTTTAATTCTTTAATTATCGAGTCCGGTTCTTTATCGTACAAAATTTTTAGTGTTTCAATTGTTCTTCGGAGACCGCTTGTAACATACTGTTCCGCTATTGGAAATTGTGTTTCCGTTTTTAACTGCTTGAGTTGTTCGATGCCGCCGCAACTTAACGGCTGATCTGAAGAACCACAATAAAGGCGTTGTTCGTTGGCGGCTGTTTTTCCGTGCCGGAGCAGATGAATAATCATTTGATTCTTGTTCCCAAACCGCAAAATATCCGAACAACTTCATCAGCGTGTTTTGCTAAAATTGTCAGTGTACGTCCAACAGATTCACGCCATAAACGTATTTCCGTATCAATCGGAACAATTCCGCATGAAATGTCGTTGCAAATAATAATTTTCGGTTTCAAAAGTTCCTTATTTTCGTTTATAAATTGACAAGGTTCAATATCGTTTCGTAATTGAGCCAGAATCAGGCAATGTAATGAATTAACAATATCTTTGGAAAAATCAATTCGGGCTTCGTTTTCGTTACACTGATAAATGGAAGCGTTCATATTGTAATGTTCTAAAGCGTAATCCAGTTTCCCCTGATAAGCACCGCCGTAAATTAATATCATTTCGTACCCCGCATTATTTTATAAAATCGCAACATATAAAAGTCCGGTCATTTCACTAACAGAAACAATACAACCGCATAAATCACCTGATAAACCTTGAAATTCCCGATAAAAGTAAAACGATATGATCAAAGCCGAAACAATAACTGTTACGAGAGCAAACAATACCGTATGACCTCCCGATATAAAAGCAATCATTAATGTAATCGCCAAAATTACTGCTGTAAAAAAAGTATGAACCGGTTTCGTGTTTGCTCTGAACATTGCCAGATAACCTGTTTCCGCCATTGGTTTCATCATCAAAAGCACCATTCCCGTCAGGCAACGGGAAATAATTGGAATAAAAATAAAAGCAAAAGTTGTTTTCTTTTCAATAATAATCGTTTGTATTGTACAAAATTGTATCAGTAAAAGGCAAATAACCGCAACAACCGCAAACGCCCCAACATGAGGGTCTTTAAGGATACGTCTTTTCTCTTCAAGATTTCGCCGTGAAAAAAAAGCGTCGGCAGTATCAATATAACCGTCAAGGTGTAAAAAACCGCTCAAAAAAAAGGGAACCAATAAAATCGTAACCGATTGCAGCGGTAACGGTAATTTTGTTGCGGATAATGTTGCAGCATACCAAAGGAGACCAATTAACCCTCCAACAACCGGAAAAAACGGAATCACCCAAGGAAGGGAACGTTCCTCCCAATGTTGTTTCGGAACCGGCAAAATGGAAAACATACCAATGGACATCAATAATGCTTTTATCAAATTTGTTTCTCAATTTCTATTTCTAATTGTTGCAGTTTTTATTTTCATTACATTTATGTCGAGTCTTTAATGACAGTAGTTAATGGTAATAATGATTACTGTTTTCGGCTGATTCAGGAACGGACTTATGAACGATAATGATTCCGCATGATATTTCTAAAACCGTTTCACAAATTCCGGCTAATTGCCGATCAATAAACGCCAACCCTTTTCTGAACTTCTCTGTTAATGTATCATAAAACGCCGCATCGGAATAAATAAAATCGGATACAAAAACAATATTGTTCAATTTGCCGGAAAGTAAGGTCAATTCACATGATAATTTTTCGGGAGCATCAGGAACAACAATTCCGTTTTCAGGGAACATTTCGTTGGCAAGGAGCGATGTTACACTGTCCAACAAAAACGCACCGTTTGTGTTGCATTTTTTGAGAACAGATGAAATATTTTTTGAAACTTCAAGTGTTTCAAATCCCCAGCCGGTCCGTTCAATTTGGTGTTTTTTAATTCTTTGCAAGTCTTCATTATCTCTCGGAACCATTGTTGCCAGATAGTACAGCGGAACATTTTTTTGTTGCATTTTTTTGGCAAGTATTTGAGCGTGAAATGATTTTCCGCTTTTGCAACCGCCGGAAATAAAAATTTTCACCATTAAAACGACTGCCTAAAACATTTATAAAATCTTTGAAATATTTCAGCGGAATATTTATTTTGAATTATTTCTGACTAGAGATAACTTCTAAAAACTAATATATTAGGAGGAACGCGGGCGTCTCGCCTGCCCTGTTTTTTTACAAAAAACGCCTAAAAATGCGGTCGAGACGACCGCGTTCCTTCTAACAATAAATTTTTTACATTAGGTTTTTAGAAGTTCCCT
>JAITIZ010000065.1 GCA_031279215.1 Planctomycetaceae bacterium | reverse complement strand
CAAACAACACTTTCCCTCGACTGGAACAATGTTGACGGCGCAACAGGTTATATTTTAGAACGTAAAAATAGTTCCGGTAATTGGCAGCAGATTTACTCCGGTACATCGTCGAAATTTATTGACACCGGTCTGACTGCCAATACTCAATACGAATACCGTGTTAAAGCCGCAAGTGATAGCGGTGACTCGAAATACACAACATTAACCGTCAGAACTACAGCAACAACAGATAGTAACGGAAACACAATTGTTGATACTCCGGTTTTTCTCACAACAACTACAAGCGATGGATGTGTTATATTGACCTGGACAAAACTCGGTTCTGATTACGAGTATATTTTGTACAAAGCCGGACGTGTTGTTGTCAACAACGGCAGTACCAGTTACACCGATACCAGTCCTTCCGGCAGCGGAGTTGAAGGTTACGTTTTGAAATCTTATTACACCCTTACCGCCCAAACATCTGCTGTTAGTACAACAACCGTTGTTTATACTACCGCCAAACCGTTGGAAATTACCGGTTATGAAGTTTCCGCAGACAGTAAAATAAAGTTATTTTGGGATACAGAGCCTGGATTTTATTACTATATTTATCGTTCCGGTAAAAACATTTCCGGTACGATCTCGAATGATTCCGGTCAGAGTGCTAGTTGGACAGATAATGCACCTTTAGCAACCAATGATTACATGCTTTATGCTGTATATTCTCTTGATTCGAACCCTTCCCAACAACAAATCACTTTTTCCAACATTTACAGCGTAAAAAAACCAACCCAATCAGCTGCTACAGCTTTTGACGCATTTTGGGCTGATTACAATTTTAACCTTGTT
Organism: Planctomycetaceae bacterium; assembly: GCA_031279215.1. GTDB lineage: Bacteria > Planctomycetota > Planctomycetia > Pirellulales > Thermoguttaceae > WRKP01. The sequence continues at coordinate 3,903 of JAITIZ010000065.1, read as the reverse complement.
GATGAAGACGTTTTAAACGCCTTTGCATAACTTTTTTTTAACACGAAACACGCGAAATTACACGAAAAACTCGAAAAGGTTTTGTAGATAATTTTTGTACAATTTTCGTGTGTTTCGTGAAATTTCGTGTATTTCGTGTTTAAAAACTTTGTAATATATCAGTGGAATAATTGTAGAGAACAACCATAGTAGCCCTGAAAGGGCGTTAGTATTATAGCCCGCCCCAACGGGGTGGGTCATGAATCATCAATTATTTCAAAGCCCTGAAAGGGCGGCAAGATATTTATTATACTTAATGACCCAATCGGCACAAAAATTATCATTTATCAAAAAACTCTCCCGTTGCCCTTTCAAGGCGTTTGTTTGGGGGAAATCTTAACCCACCCCGTTGGGGCGGGCGATTCCGTAAAAAATCCTGACGCCCCTAGCGGGGCTAATATAAAAAACAATAAATCCACTGATATATTACAATATCTTTAAAATTCAATTATGAAATGAATACTTGCAACATTTCCTCATTTGTTGAAGGACTGGTTATGGTTCTTTTTTATTTTCGATGCAATAAACTTTTTTTGTTCCGCGGATAAAAAGCCGATCATTTAATATTACCGGACACGTAACACACGGTTCTTGCATGGGATTAATTGCCAGAAGCATTGCTTCAGCGGCTTCTTCCGTCAACATGCCGGCATCATCGGTTGCCGCTTTCGACAAGTCAATCACAAACGCACGCGGTTCCTCTTCCGATTTGTCAAAAACGTACAACAAATTACCAACCAATAACGGTGAAGAATAAAAACTGGAAATCCCCTCGCCAATTTCTAATTCCCAGAACATTGCCCGTTTGTTTTTAATATTCGCCGGATTGTACACTGTTAGATAACCGCCGGAATCTAATGTGAAAAAATATTGTTCTGTTGCCAATGGACTTGGAGTATCCGGCAATGCGTTAACACCTTGCCAAAGAATATTTGTTGCGGTAACATCACCGGTTCCCGAAGCGTCAATCGCTGTTGTACGCGGTGTTTGGTTCGTAACAAAAACAACATCTCCCTGAGCAATCGGCGACGGTCCAACATCACCGCCAAGACATTTACATCGCCAAATTTCCTTGCCATCTTCCGGATCATAAGCAATCACAAACGGATCCCCACAAGTAATAATCTGATAACGGTTCGCAATTTTTTTAACAATCGGCGATGACCAAGAATTGGGAATTTCGCGCGGAGTTTCCCAAATAATGTTACCGGTATTTACTTCAAACGCATATAATTTCGACTTGCCGTCTGTTCCGTCCCCAACATCATACTGGACAACCAACCGATCAAAATACAACACCGGTGAAGCAGAAAAACCATAAGAACTTTCGGGAATACCAAGATGTTTACTCCAAAGAACCCGACCCTCAAAATCAACCGCAACAAGATCGCCATTCGCAAATAAAGCAAACGCCCGATATCCGTCAATAACCATTGTTGGTGCGGCAAATCCGGTGTCTTCGCTCACACGAACCGGTTGTTGACTGGCTGCTGTTGACGGCGCATCAACCAACCAAACAATTTGACCGGTTTCCGTATCGAAACAATAAATCTGACGTTTTTCCTCATCGGCTCCACTCAAAAACAAACGGTTTTTCCAAACAACCGGCGACGAATTACCGGACAACGGAATTTCCGTTTGCCAAAGAATATTTTCACCGGTTTTGGAGTTCCATTTTGTTGGCGGATTGGCTGAACGACCAACACCGCTCCCATCAAAACCGCGAAACGATGACCAATTTTGAGCAAGATCACCAAGAAAAGATTCCCGATCCGAAAATGATAAAACCGGAAGTGTTACGTCTTTCGCATTTCCTACACCTCTTGTATTTTCGGAATCTCCTATGTTTCTTGCATCTTTTATATTTTTTGCATCTTTTATATTTTTTGTATCTTTTATATTTGCAGTATTTTCCAATGATTGACTTTTTCCAAGAGTATTGGATGTTGTTTGTGAAAGGGTTTTATTGGGGTGTTGTTGTGATTCCAACAGTTTTACTGCCAGAATATTCTCAAATGGTGTTGCCGGAAAAAGCATCAAACCAAACGCAAGACCCAACAAAGCGGTTGATAAACCTACAATCGTCAGAGTTCCCAACCGAAGACGTTCCATTTCCGATTGCCGTGATACGGATACAGAATTATCGGACGGTAAGGGAATATTTCGTTTCAAAACGGAAATTGTTCGCGTGGCAATGAGAAAAACAACCGCCGCAAAACAAAGAAACGGCGATGTCCGAACAACTATTTCGCGACGCCTAAAATAGTTAAGCCGAAGATTTTGATCAAGAACACGTACTTTTTCTTTGAGAGTTTCATTGGTTTTATCGGTTGCTAATTGACGTTTGAGAGCGAGAAATTCCTTGTAATCGGTTGGTAAAAGGTTAAACACATCCGATGCCGGTTGGCGATACGACGGATCGCTTGAAAAAACCGGAATCTCACGAATATCCGAATCAGAAACAACCCAATCTGTTGGTTCCAATTGGGGATGATAAGAAAAATGATAATTGTAAAGAAGAAGAACAATAAATATTGCACAAAATATCCCGCTTACCGTCGCAGTAAAAACAGACAACCAATAAAGTAATCTAACACCAGGAACCTGACTCGTCTCTAAAATTGTTGGCATAAAAATATAAAAAGTATTGTAACTAAAATTGCCGATACAGTAAAAATTCTGGTAATTTCGGAACTTATGGGAAATAACTATTAGGAAATAAACTATAGGGAAGTAATCAAAGGTAGGCAACCACTTGGCTTAATGACGTTTTTTTCACTGGTCATTGCGAATTTTTTTGCGACAAATTAACGAAAATTCTAAATGAAAAGCAATTAACATTACAATCCCGACTGCAATTAAAAATAGACAAGCCGAAAGAATATAAAAATGTTCCCGATTTGATTTATGCGTTACAATTTTATCTGTCTGGTGAAACTGAAACAAACACTATCCGTATTATCGGTGTAAAAGAAGATTAAACGTCCACATATTCTTCAATGCTGTGATGAACATGTTTCTTCTGATGGTGTTTGTTTTCTAACGTGTGTTCGTAATTATTATGGTCATCAAAAACAAATGCAATATAAAACACTCCGTCTTGTTCATAACCCGCTAGACGTGTCATACTTTTACCTGCACTTTTCAACACCGTTAAATCAGTCTTATTCCACGAGTCAAAGTGCTGCCCACGCCAATCCTTGTTTTCACAACTTTGCACCATCGTTCTTAAAGTATTGCCCGCATCACCGTAAATCTTTTCTAAATCTTCTTTTGCTTTTCTACGGATTTTAACTTTAACGGGAGAACACGTAGTATCCGTTTCTTTGTTAGGACAATATTGATATTGCAACTTCTGCGTTAGTTGAAAGCGTTCTTCTTTCAATGTGTTGTTTTCTAATTCCAGTTCATCAATTGTTTTCTTTTGCGCCGCATTATCTTCTTCCAATGTTACAATATAATCCGATTCAAATTGCGACTTCGCGAATTGTTCCCGCCGCAATTCTGATAAACGTTCCCGCATTTTCGGATAGAACAAGCAATTTCCCCAATCCATTGGTTTTTCCGCAGCATATTTTGACAAACGGTCTTTCATGTATATCGCAAATGCCGATATTCCTCGGTGATTTGCCCATTGCCACGAATTGATTTCCTCCTCTGTCCAATTCGGGTGACAGACTTTTGCATCTTCACTTGAAACATTAGGATAATAGATACGAATCCCATTTTGCGGAACAGACAAGTCTTCTCCAATAAGTTGATTCCAAGTATTCCATAATTCATTCGGTAATGCAACGGTATGAACAAACGCCAAAATAGATTGACGTCCAATTTCAAGTTGTGTATTAAACAGAATTGACAACA
>JAITIZ010000035.1 GCA_031279215.1 Planctomycetaceae bacterium | reverse complement strand
TAGCCCGCCCCAACGGGGTGGGTTTAAGTTTCCCCGCCCACCCTGACGCCCTGAAAGGGCAACGGGAAAATGATTAAATAACGAACCGTGTAAAATTTCCTATCGCCCTTTCAGGGCTTGTTAATTAGGGTTGATTTGTTACCCGCCCCGCAGGGGCGGGCTATAATACTAACGCCCTTTCAGGGCTGCTATGGTTGTGATCTACAATAATTCCACTGATATATTACTTTCTTTATATTTTCCGAATTGTATTCAGGAGTTCTTTGTTTTCTACAACAATTTTTATGGGTACAATCTATAAACAATAGTTGTAATTATTCAATCATTGGGAGTCGTTCTAGGTCTTGTGAGTTTTGATTCTATTAGTATAATCTTCTGTAATACACGGTTCTGAATGGCAAATCAATTGATGTTTGAGAGTTACTTTATCGCGGTTTCCATGAGGCAACAGCACAGGAAGTTATTGTCTATTTTTATCAACCGAGTCTGTCAATGATACAGGTGTTTCGTCTGTAATTTTTTGGAGATTATTTTTTTGAGAATTAATTTTCTGTTACTAATAATTCTATTATTTTATGCGTATTCTTCATACATCGGATTGGCATTTGGGGCAAATTTGGAATGGTCGGTTACGGAAATTGGAATCGGCTGCTTTTCTTGATTGGCTTCTTGAGTTGCTCAAGAGTCAATCTGTTGATGTGTTGATTGTTGCCGGCGATATTTTTGATACGGGAACGCCGGGGCCGGAGAGTCAGATGTTGTATTATCGATTTTTGCAGCAAGTTTCTTCGGTTTGCCGGGCAACAGTGATTATTGCCGGGAATCATGATTCTCCTTTATTTCTTGATGCTCCGAAAATTTTGTTGCGTGAATTGAATATTTATGTTGTTGGTGTTGCCGGTCGGCCGGACGATGAAATAATTGTTGTGAACAACTCCGATCAGGAACCGGCAATCATTATTGCTGCTGTTCCGTTTTTGCGTGATCGTGATATTCGCATCAGCGGTATTGGTGAATCTTCTGAGGAAAAAGAGAATCAATGTCTTGTTGGTATTCGCCGCCATTACGAACAAGTTTGTGAAGCGGCGGAGGCGATACGCTGTAACATAAATCGGGACATTCCTCTTGCGGTTACCGGACATCTTTTTGTTGCGGGCGGAAAAACATCGGAACGAGTGCGGGATATTCATGTCGGAACACTTGGTCAATTGGGAAACGATATTTTTCCGAATGAAATTGATTATCTTGCGCTTGGACATTTGCACATTCCTCAAATGGTTACTCATCTGGAAACACGGCGTTACAGTGGTTCGCCGATGCCGATGAGTTTTGACGAAGCGGGTCAGAACAAAGTTGTTCTTCTGGTTGATTTCGATGGCCGGACGCCAAGAGTTAAACCTATTGCGGTTCCTGTTTTTTCAAAGATTGTTCGTATTGAGGGCAATCTCGAAAAAATTAGCGAAACACTAACCGATCCGAATTTACAAACCAATTTACCGGAAACCGTTGTTGAATCGGAAATTTTGGTTGAAATTATTTACACCGGAACTCAACCGGAACCGGATTTAATTCGGAAGATCAATGATATTGTTGCAGAAACAAACGAAACGATTTTTACAACAAAAGCAAAAATTATTGTTGTTCGTATCCGTTATGACCGATTCGCCGTCGCAACTCCGTTACGAACAGCAACTCCGGAAAAATTAGAAGACCTGAATCCCGTAATCATTTTTGAACGGCTTCTTGAAAATATACAAAAAAAAGATGAAAAAAATATTAATGAACGAAAAAAAGAATTGATGCTTGCTTACAAGGAAATTCTCGATGAATGTTATTCGCAGGGAGTTCAAGAGGTTGACGATCTTTCACCGTAAAAAAAATGTAACAGTTGAACCGTGATCGTTTGTAACGGTCTATTTGGGTCCGCAGATTTACGCAGATTATCGCAGATTATTTTTAAAACTTTTTAAGAATAATCTGCGTAATCTGCGGACAAAAAAAATGCCGCATGCGGAATGATTACCGTTTTGGTAGTAATCCGCTTGCGACACTATCCACTCTCAACTTTCCACTATCAACTATTATTCTGCCCTTTCAGGTTTTTTGGTTTAGGTTGGTATTGTTACCCACTCCGTTGGGGCGGGCTAGAATCCAGACGCCCCTAGCGGGGCTAATATAAAAAATAAAAATTCCACTGATAGATTACCAATTTTTATTGTCTGAAAAATTGAGGTATCTTGACAGAAAACTTCACAATATTAAAATATGAAAATTCCTATTTGTGGTCGGCGAATTTCTTGAATGAAAAATTCAATAGACTAACATAGATAACAGGTTAATTAATCAACCAATGATTAGGACAGATGGTGTAACCATGCAAACATTACAAAACAAAGTATTAACGTTTATTCTTGTAATTTTCTTTTTTATTGCCGTAATTGATACGGTTTACGCTGGTGAAAAGCGGACATGGACGGCAACAACAGGACACAAAACGGAAGCCGAATTTGTTAAAATCGAAGACGGAAAAATTGTTCTGAAAAAGACGGATGGGAAAATTATCAAAGTTCCGCATGAAAAATTTGTTGAAGCCGATCAGAAATACGCCGAAGAGCAACAGAAAAAAATCGGTGAAAATGATCCCTTTGCCGAAGAAGAAACCGCATCGGCAACCGAATCCGTTTCCTCTCAAAGTTCCTCTCAAACATCAGCACCAACACCAAATCTTACAGCTGATGAAAAAAAACAACGGCTCGTTACGGTCGAAGGAATCGGGTCAAACTTTGAAGAAGCCAAACGCGACGCTTTCCGTAACGCTATGAATGAAGTTGTCGGCACGCTTATTGATGCCGAAACACGGGTTCAAAATGAAACCATTCTCGAAGAAATGTTAATGGCAAGTAACGCTTATATCTCAAAATATAAAGTCTTGTCGTCGAAAAAACAGGACGGTTTGACGGTGATTCAAATTGAAGCCATTGTTGAAAAACTTGCTGTTCTGAAACGGATGCAACCGAGTAATGCGTTAATTAAATCGGTTGACGGTGAAAGTTTGGCGGCTTCGATTGATACGAAAAATACGGATGATGATGCGAAAATACAAATCTTGGCAAAGATTCTCAAAGATCAGAATTATCCGTTTTCGATTTTGGAGGCAACCGCAGAATTGAACCCCGAACCCGTAAAACGTAACGGCGATTCGTTGGAAATGGAAATTAAAGTTACCGTACAGGCGAACTACCAAAAATTTGATGAGTTCCGAAAAATTATTGAACCGGTACTGAAAAAAATCGCCGTTTCGGAATCAACGGCGGTAATTAAGGATGTGAATATCGATTCTTTTAGAGAAGAGCTCGGACAAGACAAAATGGCGTTCTGTTATATTAACACCAGCCGAAATGCGAAGTTGACGAATTGCGGCTACAAAGCCTATAAATTGCCGGACAAAGTGGCGGCGATTTTATTCCCGTATGCTTGTATTGTTCCGGTGGTTGATGTGTTGCTGTGTAATGCGAATGGTGACGCAATAGTAACGGATCGTATCGCTGTTGTCTATCATTATGCTCGTTATAATGATTATCGTAATTTTGCTGGTACAGAGCAATATACTGTACGTTTTAACCGTTATGATGGTAATAAAATAAGTCAAGGAGCAACATTTATGAATTTTTCGAATACTTATTATCCCAAACATTTCTTTTTACAACCGTTTGTGCGAAGAAATGTAGATAGGCATAATTATAAATTTATGTCCCAACTATTTTTTACTCAGACAGTGAAAATCGAATCGTCGGAGTTGAAACAGGTGAAGTCGGTAAAATGTGTGGTTGTATCGGATTGCCCGCCGCTCGACGAAGTGTATCAGAACTTGCCGGAAACACTGAAAAATTGGAATCCGAAACGGAGAGATTAAACGATGAGAACGATAATTTTATTTTTACTGATGACATTGACCTGTTCCGCTCAAACGCAAATAATTTCAATGTTGGAGCGTTGGGAAGGCACAACGGAATTGCAACCGGCAATGATCGGCGC
>JAITIZ010000008.1 GCA_031279215.1 Planctomycetaceae bacterium | reverse complement strand
CCTTCAACTTGATTGGTTCGTAACTTACCAGAACAACCGGAAATAATCGGAATACCCCCAATAAAAAAACTAATAATAACAATAATTAAAGTTTTTTTCATCATCTTTTTATAAAAAATCTTCCTAGTGTTCACAGGTTGGTGTGTTGATTCAGGTAAACTAAAGGTAATGTTTCGGCGAAATATTGCGTCGGTTTAGGTTTATCTTTTAACAAAAGTTCCAATGAAATATTTATGGGAACTTCTAAAAACTCAAAAATTTACCGAGCGTTAACAGCGCGGGCTTGCTTTTGTTCTAATTTTATATTATAGTTTGTGCTGATTTATAAGGATTTATCCAAACAACGGTTTATCCAAACCAAAATATAGTGTGAAGGGAATAGTTACGATATGTTGCAGGGTTACTTCGCTCTTAACTTCATAAATTGCCTTCTTTCGGTATTTTTTATCGGGAAGGAAATTTTTATGTCTTTCGAGTAAAAAACCTTCAATTTTTTTGAAAAAATAAAAGAAACAAAGAATTATGAGTACAGCGTCTAACGAATCACCCCAAAATCCAGCTGATCGGGAAAAACTTCAACGATTATTCGCTCACGGCAATAAACAAATGTCGATTGGGAGTTACGATTACGCCAATGAGATGTTTATGCAATGTGTTCTCCGTGATCCCGATAATCCCATTTACTTCAAATCTTTTCTCGCTAATCTGAAAAAGAAATACGGCGATAAGAAAAAAAAAGGAGTATTATCGTCACTGCTCACCGGTTCCGGGAAAAAAACAATTCTTTCAAAAAAACCCGATCAAGTGTTCAAAGCCTCAATCGAAATATTAAAATCAGACCCCTGGAATGTCAGTGCTTTACTTTCGGCAGGCGGAGCATGCGAAGAGTTGGGACATCACAATGTCGCTATCGAATATTATAAATCCGCTGTCGATTCTGAACCCTTTCATCTTGAAGCTAACCGGATTTGCGGAACAGCATTGCGTGAAATTGCCGATTATGACGGAGCATTAGCCTGCGTTCACCGAATCCTTAAAGTAAAACCCGGTGATCAGGAAACCGAAAAACTCCGTAAAGATTTAACTGTTGAAAAAACAATTCATAAAGGAAAATACGCAACAGGAGATTCTGCCCAAATACGTGAAGCACGCGATGCAACAACAAAATCAACAGGAATTGAAGAAGATGTCGATGTCATGGGACGTCCTTTGACCTATCTGGAACAAGTAGAAAAACGAATCAAAAAAAATCCCAATGATATCGCCAATTACCTCGAACTCGCCCAACATTTTTACCAACAAGCTGATTACGAAAAATCAGAACAGTATTATCTCCAAGCCGTTCAACTCTCCAAAAATTCGCCGGATCTCATAGAACGGTTGCTTGATACGCAAAAACAGAAACTACACGCCAATGTCCTTGCACTCAAAGAAGAATTCGAAAAAACAAAAAAAGAATCAATTAAAACAGAATTTTACAAAACGAAGGAAGAATATGACTCCAAAAATCTCGAACTCGCACAACACAGAATTCAATACCACCCGAATCATGCCGGTTATCATTTTGAATACGGCGTTTTACTCCAGCAGCGGAAACAACTCAAAGAAGCAATTACCGAATTTCAACTGGCTAAAGCCGAAGTAACACGTAAAGGTGAATGTTTACTCGCTTTGGGACAATGTTTTCAAATGATTAAACAAACCAAATTGGCAATGACTCATTATCAAGACGCCGTTGTCTCTCTGTCCGACGGTGAACATAAAAAAAAGGCTCTTTATCTCGCCGCAAAACTTGCCTTTGAGTTGGAAGATTATGAAAAATCAGAAGAATACGGACATCAGTTAGCAGCAATCGATTTTTCTTATAAAGATTTGGGGGAACTACTGGACAAAGTTGCCGAAAAACGTCATAATTAGTCCCAATAAATATTCACGCCGGAAGTTTTTAACACGTTGAAAAGGATTGTTGCCGAAATAAACCCATCAACACAAATCCCAAAAAAATCACAATTACAATCGTAATTTCCCAATTTTCTGCCGATTCCCAATGTGTATTGATTTCCGTAATTTACATTTTTTCTAACAATTTACAGTACCTAAATTTACATGCCGAACATTAAAAGTGCTAAAAAACGACTTCGTCAAAATATCACAACACGGGAACGGAACCGAATCAATCGATCTTTTGTTCGAAACCGTTGTAAAAATGTCGTCAAAGCTGTCCGTGAAGGAAATATAGAAGAAGTTGATCGGCTTTTTCGCGAAGCCGTTAAATCACTCGATCAAGCCGGAGCAAAAAGAACTATTCATAAAAATGCCGCCGCCCGAAAAAAATCACGGCTTTCAGCATTAGTTCGTAAATTGAAAGAACAAAATCAAACCGCCACATCTTAAATACTTATTGTATCGCAACCGGAAAACATGATGTTACTTTTTGACGTCTGATTCTTATTTTAACGTCTATTGTTTTTCGTTGTTTATGATGTGGTTCTGTAATTTTACTGATTTATTTTACTTCAGGCAGCGGCCTTTCTTTTCTGTATTTATGCGGGTAATACCGTATTGGTAAGAATGTGAGGTTTCGGGTTTTGTTTAAGCCGTTGCTATGTTAGGTGCGGCTGTTGTATTGCTAACCGAAAAATGTGATCGTTTTTCAGTGTATTTGTTTTGAGAGATGCGCCATGTCCTTGAAAATTTCCGCTAAAACCGAATACGCTTGTATTGCCATCATGGAATTGGCAATTCACAAAAATTCGATGGAACCAGTTCGTATTCGTAATATCGCAGAACGTCACTCTGTCCCGCCGCGATTTCTGGTACAAATTCTGCTGCAACTCAAAAGTGCAGATATTGTTGAAAGTACACGCGGAGCCACCGGCGGTTACCGGCTTAAAAAAAGCCCGGAAGAAGTAACACTCGGCCAAGTCATGAATATTATCGAAGCTCCGCCCAACAACGGAAAACGAATGCCAAACCAAACAAATGCCGAATCAGAAGCCGCAACCGTACTCAATAATATCTGGAACGACGCCGAAAAATGCCGACACGATTTTTTAAACAAGATTACATTCGCCGATTTAATCAAAAATGTTGATCAATTCGGACAATAAAATTAAATAATTACAAATCCTTTAATTTGTTATTAAGACATTTTTTTAAAAAATGTCAATTTTATCCAGTCGCCCTCTTGACAGATAATCATGTTTTCCGTATCATACTGCAATTATGATTGGTTTTTCAATAAATCATGTTTTAAACACATACAAAAATGGCTGTTCCAAAACGTAAACACAGTAATGCCCGTAGTGGTTCTCGGCGTGCCCATGATCACAAGACTCTTATTCAACGAACAAATTGTCCAGATTGCAGTACCGCAATTCCGACACATGTTGTTTGTCCGAAATGCGGTCATTACATGAAACGTCAAGTCGTTATTCCTAAAGAATAAAATTAACCGTTTGTCTTTTTTCCAATATCCCAATTATTGAAGCAATGGGTAAAATTGCCTTACTGTTTCCAGGACAAGGTGCGCAATCGGTCGGAATGGGAAAGACTTTGGTCGAAGAGTTTGCTCCGGCAAAAGAAATCTTCGAACGAGCCAATTCAACTCTTGGTTACGATTTAGCCCAAATTTGTTTTGAAGATCCTGATGAAAATTTAGATTCTACTGTTATCAGCCAACCGGCAATTTTTACGTTAAGTATTGCTGCGCTGGAACTTTTGAAAACTAAAGAACCGGAAATAGTAGAACATTGTGAAGCTGCGGCGGGTTTGAGTCTTGGCGAATATACGGCGTTGGTTTTTGCGGGAGTTTTCGAATTTGAAGACGGACTTCGTTTAGTTCAAAAACGCGGACAGGCAATGCAAAACGCCTCCGATGCAACTCCAAGCGGTATGGTCAGTATTATCGGAAAAGAACTTGACGAAGTTAAAATGATTTGTAATGAAAATCGTGGTAATGGGGTTTTGCAGGTTGCCAATATCCTTTGTCCGGGCAACATTGCTGTTTCGGGTACTAACGATGCTTGTGAACGAATCGGAGAACTTTCCGCCGCCGGAAAATTTCATGCAGTACCGTTGGCTGTTGCCGGAGCATTTCACACACCGATTATGAATCCCGCTGTTGAAGTATTGGCTCAGGCGTTGGCAGAAACCAAAATGAATCCGCCGCGTATTCCTGTTATCAGCAATGTTGATGCTGAACCGCATAACGATCCGGACGAAATTCGACAAATTCTCGTAAAACAAATTCTTAATCCGGTTCTTTGGGAAACTTCCATGAGAAAATTTCTCGAACAAGGTTTTGATACATTTTACGAAGTGGGACCTGGTCGAGTTCTTCGGGGGTTATTAAAACGAATTGACCGTAAAATCAAATGTAATGGAGTTATTGATGCTTAAATTGAAATTATCTGATCGTGTGGCGGTTGTTACCGGCGGTACTCGCGGAATAGGGTTGGGGATTGCTAAGGCTCTTGCCGGATGCGGAGCCAAAATCGCTTGCATTGGAACCAATCCCGAAACATTGAATCCGGCAGTAAGAGAAATTTGTATTGAGCAAAATTCCTTTACCGGCAGGCTTCCGTATGATTTTAAGGAAGACGTAGAAGGATATCTTTGTAATGTTTCCGTAACAGAGGAAGTGGAACGGACAGTTGAAAGTATTTTGGCAAGGTTTGGTAAAATTGATATTTTGGTCAATTGTGCCGGAATTACTCGGGATGTGCCGGTTGGAGCGATGAAAGATAAAGAGTGGGATGATGTCATCAACATCAATCTTCGCGGTCCTTTTCTTATGACACGGATATGTTCCAAAACAATGCGCCGCGCCAAACGAGGTAGAATTATCAATATTACAAGTATTAGCGGATTGGTTGGCAATAAAGGTCAAGCAAATTATTCCGCATCCAAAGCAGGATTGATCGGTTTTACACGAACTGTGGCAAAAGAATTAGCAAGTAAAAATATTACGGTTAATGCAATTGCGCCCGGTTTTATTGAAACGGATATGACTGCGGTTTTGCCGGAGCCGTTGAAACTTGAAATAAAAAATCGTATTCCTTTGGGGCGTTTCGGACATCCCGAAGATATTGCGAATGCCGTCTTGTATTTTGTCAGTGACGAAGCGTCTTTCATAACAGGACAAGTCTTGACAATTGACGGCGGAATGATACGGTAATAGTGAATCGTAAATCGTAAATTGTCGAAGCAGATATTTTTTTGTTTCACCGTTTATTATTGAATTGTTCATTATTAATTATTGATTTATTAACTATTAACTATTAATTAAATTTATGGCTTCAACAGAAGAAAAAGTAATCAATATCATTGCCGGACAACTCGGATCAGATGCGGCAACGATTACTGCGGAAACAGATATTGCCAACGATCTTGGTGCTGATTCCCTTGACCTTGCGGAGTTGATGATTGCCTTTGAAGAGGAATTTAATATCAACATTGATGAGTCCGATGCCCAGAATATTACAACAGTTGGCGACGTGATTCAACATATCGAAAAAGCAATTAAAGAGAATTGATTACAAATTGATTACAACCTTTCCGACATTAAGACAGTTGGTTAAGTTTGGGCAAAAATGGTGTACTTAAATCTGATAAATTTGTCAGGTACGCCCAATGTGTGAGTTTCTTGTATCATCTATTATGTCAATAAACAATGATAGGAAGCTCAAAAGGCAAGCGAACTCTTGTCTTAATGTCGTTTTTTTTCACTGATCATTGGCAATTCTGGGAGTGATTTGGAAAACTGCTTGTTTCTTAAATCTTTGTATTTTCTAGGTTTATGTAAAATACTTTAGGCGTTTTTGGTTCTTTTGTGTTTATTTACTTGCCCCAAACTATGTTAAAAACCTGTTTCAAAACGGGTGGTTTTTGGTAGGGA
>JAITIZ010000689.1 GCA_031279215.1 Planctomycetaceae bacterium | reverse complement strand
GCCCTACGTATGGTTTGCCCTTTGGAATCAAGCCCTGAAAGGGCGCAAGCCTAAAGATCATTCATAATCTTATTACATCTTATTGCTGTCGCCCTTACAGGGCTTTGGTGTGTTATATTGTTCCGTAGGGCGTTGCCCTACGCTAATGCCGGTTGCCCTTTCAGGGCGAATACCTTTTTAATTTAAACTCAAATAAAAATCCCACTGATATATTACATTTTTTGTATTTTTTGTCTATTCTTCCTTTGTTTGTTTTGTTATTTCCTGCTCTCAAAAAAGAATCCTTGAAAATCCGCGAAGATCGAATCGCTGCGAAAATCGCTGGACGAAAATCTGCGTAAATCTGCGGACGAAGATAGACAATTACTGTTTTGGGTGTTGAGAATTGTTATTGAGGGAGTTGTCGGCTTGGATTTTTGGGTTGTTGACTATTTTTCATTCCCCATGAAACAATTCCTTCTTTTTCCGGCGGAAAACCGAGCGCATGAATAGACGCAAAGTCCGCATCGGTAAGATTGCTGATAATTCTGTCGTTATAACAACAAACGGCTTCTTCGTACATGGGAACAAAAAGACGTTGCATAATTTCATCATCCGAAATATTTGAATCGGAAATTATTAACGGCAATTCTGGATTCGTAACACCAACCCCTTCCCATGAAACTGTGTTCGGATACAACATGAAACCGCGTCCTGTTTTGCGTCCCAACCAACCCGATTCGACAAGTTTTAGTAACAGCGGTGAATAGGGAACCCGATCAGGAAACGCTTTGGATAAAACCCAACCCGCATGAAGTACCACATCAAGACCAATTTCGTCCATTATTCGAAACGGTCCCATTTTCATTCCAAATTTCATTGCAAGATGTTCGATTCGATCAAGAGCAACGCCTTCGGCAAGAAGTGTCAAGGCAGAAATTAAATAAGGATTCAAAATCCGGTTGACAAGAAAACCCGCACCATCACCAACAAGAAGCGGTTGTTTTTCTATTTGATAAGCATGTTGCTGTGCATAGATTATTGTTTCAGGAACAGTTTCTTTACCCGCAATGATTTCAATCAATGAACGTTGGCGAACCGGATGAAAAAAATGGAATCCACAAAATTGTTGACGCCAATTAGGAGCAAGCACTTCTGCAAGACTTGAAATCGAAATCGTTGATGTATTGGAAAATAAATGCGGCTTTTGACCTTTTGACGTCCCTTGTAATTTTTGGTAAAGTTTTTGTTTCGCTTTGAGTTTTTCTGTAATTGTTTCAATAATAATCGAACAATAATGTACGGCTTCAATGTTTTGAGTCCATTCTAAAAGAGATTTGTTGAACGGCTGATGTTGAATCCGAAGTTCTTCGTCAACCCGTTGAGAAACCGTTTGAAGCACCGAATCAACTGAATCATAAAGAAGTACAGAAAAACCACAACGGAGATGCGCTGCCGCAATGGCTGTTCCCATCATTCCGGCTCCCAAAATGGCAACAGAAGGTTGCATTAAATTATCTCCAATCAGAACGTTTTGTTTTCTGATACTGAAATTTTCTAGGGACATAAGGAATTTTTTAGAGACCTAAGGAACGCTAGGAACCAAGGGAACTAATTGGAATAAATAATCTTTACGGCAAGTTTGTGTTTAAGTAAACATGTTATACTTCTTATATTCATAATTTTATGTTTAATCAATTAAGAGTATTGTTAAAATAATATTTATTATAACATTCTAATGAAATATTACGAAAAATTAAATTTATGCATGCAAGAAGTATATTAACAAATTCCTCTAATTTTTATCCGCTCAATTATTGTCGCGTAAATGAAAAAGTCTTGCGAGAGCGTCAAGAAGTTTGTGAGGAACACCGTCTTTGGATTCGTTACGCAACGATTCCAACGGCGGATGCAAAAATTTACCGATTAACCGGTCAAAAGCATGACGAATTTCCGCCTGCTCTTTTTCCGTCAGATCCGGCAGTTTATTGAGCAACCGATGGAGTTCCGCATCTTTAGTTTGTGTCCAACGCTGCCAGAGTTTTTGAATCATTTCACCGTTCTGCCGATGATTCATTTCCTGTACAAAATCTTTGGCAGCCAGTGAAATCATTTTTTCCGCTTTCGGAATTTCACTATTCCGTTCTTCACGATTTTTGTTGCAAATTTCTTGAAGATCGTCAATCGAATAAAGATGAACATTGGAACACTCGCCAATTGCCGGTTCAAAATTTCGCGGAACCGCCAAATCAAGAACAAACAATGTCCGTCCAGAACGATGTTGTTCAACATTACGAAAATCTTCCAGCGTTACAATTGGTTCCGTCGCACCGGCAGTTGAAACAATAATATCCGCGTCAACCATCATTTCAAACCGGTTTTTCCAATCGGCAACCACTCCGTTAAATTCTGACGCTAGATGTTCCGCACGTTCACGACGACGGTTTAACACGGTAATAGATTCGGCTCCGTATTCAGCAAGATAACGTAACGTTTCACGCCCCATTTCTCCGGCTCCGAAAATCAAAATCCGTTTATCGTCAATCCGCCCAAATATTCGTATCGCAAAATCAGCAACCGCAATACTGGGAATACTAATTCGGTGTTTGTGAATTTCCGTTTCTGCCGCAATATCTTTCGCCGTTTTGAATGCCATCTGAAATAAAGCGTGTGTCAAAGGACCAACCGTTTCGTGATCGAGTGCTGTCTGGTAAGCCGCTTTAACCTGTGCAAGAATTTGAACCTCACCAAGAACCATACTATCCAGTCCCGACGCCACTGAAAAAAGATGTTGCACCGCATCCAAACCGTCCAGCGTAAAAACTTGCGACGCCAACGTGAACCCTTTTTCAGGACTTTCTTTTTGTTGCAACAAAAAACCAAACAACCGCTCGGTTGGCGGTAACACAATATCGTTCGCCGATGCAACATAAAATTCGGTACGATTACACGTCGAAAGAAGAACCGCTTCCGTATCGGCAGTTGTGTTGCGCCAAACGGTCAGTGCTTCGGCAATTTGTTTCGGAGAAAACGTCAGATGTTCTCTCAAATCAAGCGATGCCGAACGGTAATTTAAGCCTACAATACGGAAATTCATCTGTCAATGAAATTTCAATATAATTTGTTTTCAGAATCATCGTGTTACCGTAAAAATACATGTGTGTATTGCCCAACATATACCGAATACGATTACTGAAACGATAAAAATGATTACTCCTTTTACTTGAAATTTCGGTTTTTCTTTTTCGTTAGGGTTCTAGAATTTATTGAATTTTTACATAGTAAAAATGTACGGTTGTGGGACTCTACTAAAACCGAATTTTAAAGTGTGATGAGTATTTCACTTTTATTCGTTTGAAATTGTTTCAACGGCGATGCGGTTTTATTGATTTCAATTTTTTGGAAAATTCCTCAAAGGTATCGCATTTTGCAGCCAATCGGACAAGTTCCTGAAGACGGTTTACATCGGTAATCACACCAAGAGAAGTACGAACTGTTTCAGAAACTTCGCCGAATTTTACATCCAAAATAGAAATAATGGCTTCGATTCGACCTTCTAATTCACCCATCACTCGCCCCTTGGCTTCACCTTCTGCTCGCCCCTTAGCTTCACCTTCTGCTTGACCTTCTGCTCGACCTTCTGCTCGACCTTCTGCTCGACCTTCTGCTCGACCAATTTTAATACCTTGTTTGATACCGGTTGCGGCGTAACGTTTTGCTAATGGAGACCACATAACTTTTTCTCCTTTAAATGTGTTTTGAAGTTGTTGTTTAAATTGTTGTTCGCCTTTTTGGGTCAAATGATAATTACTATCAAAGACATAACACGCAAAAAGACGTGCAAATTTTTTACATTCAGGATCATTGGTATAAGGTTTCAATTCTTCCAATAGTTTTTCTTCACACAAAATCTCATCAAGATTTTTACTCATGATAACCTGCATAATTCGCAACGCCGCATAAAGTTCAGGCACGTTAGGATCATGCGGTAATTCCCGTTTGTCTTTTGATGATAAATCAAAAATAATTCCTTTTTGTTTGAGGATAAATTCCTCTGCTTCTGCCATTTTCTCAAATTCATCAGAAAGTTCAGCCGAACCGGTATAAATTTCATCACCATGATGAAGGATCACTAAAATTATCGGAGAAAGTTTGAAATTTTTATTGTAAATATTCTTCTTTTTCGCAGCACTAATCTCGGCATTAATAATTTGTGTCTCGTAATTAAACAATTGCGACATCGTATGCGAATCGTCGTAACTTTTGTGTTCAATGATGATATAAATTTTAAGATATTTCTTTCGGTTTTTTTTGAGCGGAATTTCATAGATCATATCGGAACGGGCTTCCGTAAAATTTTCATTTCGGAAACGCCGAACAGATATTTTTAAGTTGGGAATATTGATTTGATTTTGTAGCGATATTGGCAATAAAAAGATTAGAAATGCACAAGCGACTTTTTTGAGTTGAAAAACCAACTCAAAGAATATATCGTGAGACACCAATGTTGTTGCAAATTGTTCCTCAATGGGTTTGTCCCAAGTTGGGGAAGGTTCTTGTTCCTTCGATGAAACTACTTCTTGATTATTTGTAGTCATAATTTTTACCTGAAAGACAATAACCGTTATCAATTGATGTTTTGTAACCGTTCACAATATTTAAGTGTGTTTTATCGGATAATAATGAATGTGAACGGTTACAATTAATTTATAAAAAACAGTTTTTATTTTTCGACGACAGCGGGAACGACCCAAACTTTTAATTCGCTTTCGATACCGTGACCGAGGTAAATCCGAACAGTGTACAGAGCCAGTTCCTTAATCGGACCGGAAAGACGAACCTGATCCGGTGTCAACACGATACCTTCACCACGCAATGCCTTAACAATCTCATCGGGACCAACCGAACCGTAAAGATGTCCTTCTTCATTGGCGTTGGCTTCGATGGAAATCCCCCGCTTGTTACGAATTTCATCTGCTAAAGACTGCAACCCGACCAAACGTTTTTTCTGAATCTCGGCAAGTTTAGCTTTATGCTTTTCAATCATCCGTTTGTGATGATCTGTTGCAATTGTCGCCAATCCTTGCGGAATTAAATAATTATTAGCGTAACCGGGTTTGACTTCGACAATATCACCTTGTCTTCCAAGCGGATCAATCGTCTGAATCAATAATAATTGGACACCGCCGCTTTTACCTTGCGGCAAAGGTTTACTTTTCCGGTAATGACAACGGACTCGTTTGTTTCTAATAACTGTCATATAGTTTTCAAAAAAAGGGTTTCACGCTTTCCATTTAGAAAACGTTTTGGTTAAATATTAAATTAATAATCAATATAGGTTAAAGTTTCGGGGTTATTCAAACCACAATCTCATTAGATTATACAATACCGGTAATCTAAAGTTTATATTTTTAGTTGCAATAATAAATTGTAACTATTCTCTAATCTGAATTTACTATTGTTTATCGGTAACATAATCTTTACGGTGAAAGTTACTTACCTCAAAATGAGAAATCTTTATAATTTTATTTCAACCGTTTTCGAATCATGAACACAATGGAAAAAATAATCAACAACCCGCTAATTGTTATTATAACATATCGAACGATTTTCGTGTGTTGTTACCGTTCTTGTAGTTTTTCCTCCAATTCACGCCATTCCTGTGCCGATATTCGAACAGGATCATCCGCCAATTTTTCTCCATCCCAATAACCAATGGTTCGGTTAATGCGGTAATCTGTTACTGTTGCGTTAAGAGGTAAATTGAGCGATGCCAATGTAAACGTTTCTGGCGGAAAGGATTTTTTGACTTCAAAGTTCGTGACGGTAATTGTTCGATTAAAGCGTACTGTTTTATGTTCTTTTCCTTCCTTTCGAATAACTTTAACTTGAGAAGGAAACGGAAGAATTTTTTGATTCAAATATTCTGCATCAATTTGAAAATCAATATACGGCGATTTGAGAGTTTTTCTTAAAACCCGAAAACCGTGGTCTTCAATAAAAATTTCCCAATGATCATCGCCATCCTCACAGACAACCAAGTGAACTTTTTTACCATCCAATTCTGTAACTTGAGTTGAAAAATTATTCCTTCGTGTATAAAGGAGACAATCAGTAACCGATGTTGTGTGGGTCATAACTTCAGTCAATCCGATCAGTCGCGGGTCATAAATATCGGCACCATACGCATGAGTGGATCTCGGTGTTACTAAATTAACACTGTTAGCATCATAACTTGTCATGGTGTAGAGAAAATCACCAAGAAAAATAGATTTCATCCCGTTAAACCGATCTGTTTTCAAATGTTCTTTTCGGATCTTACCGTGATCAAAATCAACAATTTGTTCTACGGTCTTACCTTCTTCTTCACGGTGTTCTGTGTAACAGATACGAAAACATTTGTGTTTTAACCGTTCTTGTTCCACTCCCTTCAGTAAAGCAATCGCTTTGTTGTCAGTTGCCGCCAATAATGTTTGGCTAAAACAAAAAATGCAAAGGATACAATAAAACAAACGCATAAAATTTTCCTTTCAATAAATATAATCTGTACTTTCCTAAAAGTACGATAGTAAATATACTTAAATTTAAGGGGGTTATTAACTGCACTTTCTAAAAATTTTGACGCGAAATATTGGTATTTTCAAGGTTTTTTAGTATATTTGAATTAAATGCACTTTTACACATCCATCAAAGATGTTCAAAATTACTAAAATATGTAAAAAATAAGGGAATTTAGGTTTAAAATTTTTAGAAAATACAGTTATTAAGTAGTGTTGAATATTTGCCTATTTTATATTAGCGCAAAAGTACGGGTAATATTAAAAAATCCTTAATTTACAGTGTTTAATTTCTGTACTTTTAGGAAAATGCAGATATAATTAATCACACGAATAATTCATAAAACGAAATACAAACATTAACGAAACAACCAAATATCTTTTTAAAGAAAATATGTTCCGTTAATGTGTACGTACTTTTGCTTCATAACTATTATTCACTAGGACACGTTGCATCAGGATTCTCAACGATCTTTTCTTTAAGATGCCATGGTCCATAATCACTGGCAGCTTCACATACTAACAGTGCTGTATTCCAAAAACATCCATATCTTCGCCAGCAGTTTGTAGCTTCTGTTTTAGTTGCTCCCTCATCAACTTTCTCTGTGCCATCAGGAAATTGTTTAATTTGATAGATGAAAGAGATATTGGATACACATAGTCCGTGACTCTCCACATCTCCACAATCTGATTGTGTTGTTGTCGTTCTTGCAGTTGTTTCTCTATTTCTTTCCATTCCTGTGCCGATATACTCACTGGTTTTTTGACCAATTTTTCTCCATCCCAAAAACCAATACGTCGATGTATTCGATAATCAATAACATCTGTATTGAGAGGTAAATTCATTGACGCCAAGGTAAAGCGTTCCGGTGGAATCGGCTTACCATGAACAATCTTGGTAATATGGACAATTCGATTAAAGACCTGTTTATTCTTCTCGAAACGTTGGATGTGAAACTCGGAAGGAAATGGTCCAACACTTTTTGAATCAAATTTCGAGTCAATAACGACTTTTAATTTCCCCGCTTCAAGTGTTTCGATTTGTTGTCGGTGGACACGAAATGAAGGCTCTTCGATCCAAAAATCGGCTGTCGCTAAACCCGTTTGGGTACAACGGACATGCCATACGTTAGTACCGTTGATCGTTTCGCGACCAACAAGCGATTGTTCCGTATAAATTTCATAACACAGACATTGTTTAACAGTTTTGTTGGCGGAAGGTAAATCAACCAAACCAAGTATTCGTGGGTCATATACAAAATCAGCTCGCCGAACAGCCTCTTTCAAATCATAATAGTGCACTCCATTTCCTGCTGTATTTCCTGCTTTACGTCGATAGGCATACACTTCTTCGTCTTTGAGAATATTTACCGAACCAGGAAACACATTGGCATTTTCTGCCGGAAAGTTTTCAAAACGGCGCATGCCTTGAGCCGTTTCAACCAGACTTGAAATCGTAATAGTTCCGAAGTCCTCATCGTTGATGTATTCTGTCGTAAAATTGACTTGAATCGGCTCGTATTTCATTCGCTCGACTTCAACTCCCTTAAATAATGCCAAGTGAGCCGGTTCCGCCTGAACCACATTTACAAAAAACAATGTAACGAGAAAAAATAAAACTACTCTCATTTTACACGTGATCATTACCATATTAGTATTTCCTTATATATCGTATTACAAAATATAAAAGTAATTTGTTTTCATCCAAAATCCAGATTAACATACGGAATATTAGAGTTAAACATAAAGTACCTCTAAAAATTCAGACTTACAAAATTTTTGTTATTGAAAAATCTAATTTTTAAAGGTACTTTTTCATTGTTTGTTATTGTTCCGAAGGACATGTTCCTTCACCAACGGACACTTTAGCTGCCTGAACATAAGGCAGTGTAGGCGCAGTCTCACATTGAGTCGCATCTCCGCTCGTCTGCCTGCATCTTGTCTCTTGGTAACAATTTTCCATCACTTCACTCGTTGTACCTTCGTCTGATGGATCTGTACCATCAGGAAAGTCCTCAATCGAGTAAATTGAACCAACAAACGAATCTTTATCTGCTGCCCATGTACAACCACAGGATGATTCTAAGCCTGTAATAAGTAAAGGAACCTCCGCTTCATTCGTTAAAATAAATATATGATAAAGTTCTTCATTTTGACGACTTGGTGAAAATTCATGGGCAGTTGGTCCAACAACAAACCCACCTTGCACCGGTAACGGATTTTTCGTGCATCCCGCCAAGAGCAGAAAAAGAAACTGTATCAGTTGAAAACTATAAATTCTCATTTCCATTAGACAGTGATTTATTTAAAAGTTGACACTGTTTGTTCTATTTCCCATCTGACTACTGTCGGATTTCTAAAATACGAAACGTAAGTTAAAATGGAACATCATCTGCTTCCGGCGGAATATCATAATATTCTTGCGGTGCCGGTTGGGAACGTGAAGGAGAAGACGAAACCGGTCGGGAAGAAGAATAGGAAGCGTCTTCGCTTCGATTTCCGCCTCCACTCAGCAAGGACATTTTTTCACCGATTACTTTGAGTTTTGAACGTTTTTGACCTTCGGTTTCCCATGTATCGAGTTTCAAACGTCCTTCAATCAAAACGGGAGAGCCTTTGGTGAGGTATTCGGCAGCGATTTCCGCTGTTCGTCCCCACAGAGTAATATCAACAAACGTAACTTCATCAACCCATTCTCCTGTCATATTTTTCCGCCGGTCATTAACAGCTAAACCAATATCTGTTACAGCAGTTCCCGAAGGAATATGACGTAATTCAGGAGTTCGGGTCAGATTTCCAAGCAATATAACTCTATTGAAACTTGCCATAAATGATTCTCCAAAAAAATAAAATAACAATAAGAAACGTTTATTTTGTTTCCCACACTTGAAAATCCGGTAATCGTTTTTTTCGGCGATTCTTCTGATTCGTCCTGATCTAATTACCGTTACTTTCTGCTTCTAAGGAATTTTACGTTTCAGCAACACCTAAAGTATAACCGTTATTATCTTTAATATAAAATTCCTTGATATTGAATCCATACCAGGTCAGTTTTAGTTCGAATATTGGAATGTTATCTATTCATATTTCAAGGCATTCTAATAATTTAATTTTTAGTGATATATCAGTGGAATTTTTGTCCTTGACATAACATAATTTCTTATGCAATAATCAGTTAAGAATACATGTAATTTCAGGGTTTAATACGTTAAAGTTGATGTAAACTATTTTGAGCTAAGTATTTACAAAAAACAAACGAAAATTCCATTGATATATTACAAAAAAATTTAGTGTTTGTTTCTCAGTGTGAAAAATCGATACAAACAAATAATACCAATCAATCCTAAACTGACAATCAGTAAAATAAAACTTCTTTAATTATGTTTCTCCGCGATCATCTGATTGGTCAGCATCTCTCCCTCCGTAACAACTTTTTTCCCGTCCCAAAGACGCGGTAGGTGCTTGGGATCAGGGTGCATATCAACCGGAGTGCCAACAGGAATATTAAGTCCTTCTAGAGTAAAAATTTTAGGATCAAGTGATTCATTGATCGAATAAACCGTAATTGTGTATTCCGTTTTACGATATGGATCACCAGTAGGAGCATATTCCTCAATAACATGTGCAGGAATCCACAAGTCAGTATCTTTATAACGGCTAACATCAACACTAGTACATCGATAAAATTTACTTGAAGTTGTTTTTGTCTCTGCTCGTATTGGCGAATAACCACAGTCAACCGCCAACCAAAAAGAAACGTAAGCATCGCCTTTTTTCAAAATATACGTTATTTTTTTACAACTAATTCCGTTCAATATTTCATCAGTCATTGTTATTTTTTCAATTTTTTTAATCTGTTCAAGATTACAAAAATAGGCTCGAAGCGGGTCATTTCCTATTCCAAATCCGTATGGAGTAAAACCAAAAACACGAAAATCCATTTCGAAAACATCTTTTGGTGCGTACTTTCCGACTTGTTCCGCTTGATAAATCGGCATTGTCGGCTCGTTCAAATTGTCAAGTTTCTGATACAAATAATAAGACTGACCATCTAACAAAGAAATGGTAGTACAAGTTTGATTGTTGTTTTGTCCTTCCGGTCTCGGAAATGTTTTTTCTTCACGTTTTCGTTGACCATCAACATAAAACGAAAGAATAGTTGGAAACCGGTCTTGTAAATGTCCGGTATTAACACAATCCAGCTTGACATGCCATTGTTTGATTTTCAAACGGTTTTCAACTGCTAAATCACAAACCGCTTGTATTTTTTTAATACTTGTCTCAATATTGGTTTCATTACACCATGCAAGGTTCTGCAAAACAAGAAACAGCACAAAATATCCCAATAATAAACGCATAGCTACTCCTACTGAAAAAGAAATGGTT
>JAITIZ010000585.1 GCA_031279215.1 Planctomycetaceae bacterium | reverse complement strand
GTAATCTATCAGTGAAATTTTTGTTTTTCGCTCTTAACCCCGCTAGGGGTGTGAAATGCATAACCGGCGGTTGCGCTTCGCTTAACCTACGGTTATGCACATCTCGTCCCTGCGGGACTAAGAAAACATAAGAGATTTAAGGAAATTTCACGAAAATAGTACCAAATAAATTATTCCACTGATAGATTACCAAAAAATTATTTTCAAAAAACTTTTTAAAATAATCTGTGAAAATCTGCGTCATTTGCGGACGACTTAAATTATGTGGTCGTTAATAAAATAGACTGTTATTTCAACTTTTGGTTTAAATTATGTTATTTGCCGATAATAGATTGAGTATATTAATTGTTTTGTTTGGAATTTTGTTTGTTCTGTTTGTGGGTTGTTCCCGATCACCGGACGAACATTGGGTTCAAATGTTTCTTGAAGCTCAAGAAGCTTTTGAGAGTGCCGAGAAATTGCCGGCGGCTGATCAGCCGAAGGAATTTTATCGAGTTGCGGCGATGTTTCAAAATCTGATTGATCAAGGGGTTCGGTCGGGACCGATTTATTATAATTTGGGAAACGCATGGCTAAGAGCTGAAGAACCCGGTCGTGCAATTGCAGCTTATTATCTGGCTCAACGGTATCGACCGATTGATCCTTATATTGCTTCAAATAAACAAATCGCTTTGGGGAATACTGTTGTTCCTGAACCAACAACTCCATTTATTGAATATGTTTTTTTCTGGCAAAACAGTATTGGTTGCTGTGAGAAAGTAACATATTCGTTATTGCTGGCGATTGCAACATTTATTTCGGGTATTTTCTATCATTTTGTACGATATCGTTGGTTGCGGCGGTTTGTGGTTATGCTGTTGATGTTTACGGTGATAGCGGTATGTTCTACCGGATACGATTGGTACCGTTTTGAATGGATACACCATGCGGTGGTTGCTGTAGAAAATGCGGTGCCGCGTAAGGGAAATTCGGAACAATATGAACCCGTATTTACTACGCCGGTTCCATTTGGTACTACAATGATCGTTCTTGACGAGCGGAATGATTGGACTCGTTTACGTTTTTCTTCCGGTCAAGACGGTTGGCTTCCGAAAAATCAAATCATTGAATTTTAAGCCGGAGAATTTTAAGTTGGAGAATTTTAAGTTGGAAAACCACAAAAGGAAACAAATATAAATCAATTACCCCAATATCAATCTATGGAAAAGACAAACTCACAACCCAAACGTCCTTTATTGAATCGAAAAATTTCATGGCAGAAGCGGTTATTTTATTATTTGATACGGATACCGGTTAATTTATTTTTTATGATTTTTTATGGTGTTCGGTTTTATGGTCGAAACAATATGCCGAATGAAGGCGGGGTTGTTGTGATTTCGAATCATCAATCTTATTTTGATCCGCCGTTAATTGCGGCTGGATTGCGTCGTCGGCTTAATTTTCTATCGCGTAAATCATTATTTCGTGTTCGATTTTTTGCGTGGTTAATTGACATGTTGGATGCTATTCCGTTGGAGACGGAGGGAATTGGTTTTGAGGGGATCAAAGAATCACTTAAACGGTTGCGCAATGGGGAAATGGTTCTTATATTCCCGGAAGGCGCACGAACTTGGGGAGGTGAAATTGCTCCGTTTTTACAAGGTTCACTTATTCTTGCCCAACGAAGTAAGGCAACAATTTTACCAACTGCGGTGAGTGGTTGTTACGAATCTTGGCACCGTACAAAAAAATTCCCTCGATTGTGGGGCAAGATTCGTGTTATTTACGGCAAACCAATACCTTATTCTGAATTTAAAGATTTGAACGAAGAAGAACTTCGGCAACTTCTCGAATCACAAATCGCAGAACTTTTTCAAATATTGAAAACGAAGTGATTCCTGTTGATATTATGTTTCGGAAAATGTTACCCTACTGAAGAATAATTACATCATTTTAACCTCAAACAAAAATTTCACTGAAATATTACAAACAAAAGATAAAATCAACAGGAGGGAACTTCTAAAAACCTTGTTTCTCAAATATTGCATCCTTAAAAATAAAGGCTTGAGAATATTTTTTGGGGATCAAAAAATTAGGTTTTTAGTAATATATCAGTGGAATTTTTATTTTGTAATCACTCTTACGGGGTAAACCTCTGTCGTTAACGGCGGGGCTTGCCTCGCCATGATCTTTTTCCTACGCATTGAAAGGGCAGAATAATAGTTGAGAGTGGATAGTTGAGAGTTGAGAGTGTCGCATGCGGAATGATTACCGTTTTGGTAGTAATCCGCTTGCGGCACTATCCACTCTCAACTTTCCACTCTCAACTACAGTATGTTGCCCTTTCAGGGAGAAGACCTTTTTAAACTTAAACAATTATTCCACTGATAGATTACAAAGTTTTTTCAATTTTTTCCAGAGGAATTTTGGCTAGATAAATGGACGTTTTTTCTTCATGGCTGGAATAGTAGGACACCCAAAGGAAACCATTATGAATAACCATGCCGGGATAACTGGTATCACCGCCGCTCGGAAAACGCATAACTAATTGGAGTTTACCATCCGTTCCTTGTTTGGTTAAAACGGTTGAAGGACCGGTTTTATCATAAAAGCGGTGTGCGAAAAGGAGTTTGTCGTTTGGGAGAACAATCATTTCCGGTCCGCCGGCATGTATTCCTAAATTAATCCAATTCCATGTTGTATAAGGATTACTGCTCATCCCAAGTTCTGCATTTCCTGCTTCACACCGAAGAAAAATCCGCATATCACCGTTAGAAAGAAATCGAACCGTTGCTTCATTAGGTCGAGTCGTTTTATTGAAACGTTGAACATATTCGTAATGAATACCGTCATTGGTCTTCACAAGAGTTAATAACCAAGGTTTATCATCAAAGGCTGCATACACAACACCATAACCAACACCTTGATACCATGTTACTCGCCAGAGCCAATCCATTGAGGTTTTAACGGACGAGTCAATCTCAATTGGTTGCGGTTCGGAAAAGTTTTCGCCGGTTTTGTCTGAAAAGGAAACCTGGGGATGTATTGCTGTCAACTTGCCGTCAATATAAACACTTCCGCCCATTGTCAACATGAGACGGTTATCCGCCGTAACAGAAATTTTTGAATCCCGTAAATCGTATCCTTTTTTCTTGAGTAACGTTACGGATTCCCATATTTCACCGTCTTTTGATTTGATAACACGGATTTCGCCGTTACCTTCGCCGGTTTTGTTACCGGGAACATGCCCGGTTCCTTCCCGAAATGTACAATAAAAGGTGTTGTTAAACCGAATCAAATCAGTAAACGCCGAATGGGGAGCAATATCCCAGATTTTCTTCACAGATAATTCCGTTGCCAAAATAGTTTGAAACGGAAAGATCAACAAACATATCGACAGTAAATAAAATAATTGTTTCATAGAATTTGCCGGAACGTAAAGGGTTAAAATAATAATAATAATAATAATAATATACTTCTTGCAGTTATTAAGTTAATGTTGTAACAATTTACGTTAAACAATTCCACGTGCAGCCTTTGGAATAATTTAATAAAAAATATTACAACATTAAAATAATAAATACAAGAAATATAAAACAATATTCAGTATTTAGTGAATTTTGTGTTTTCTGTGATTCATGAACATAGACAGTTACTTACACATCAACCGGTATTTCAAGCGGTTTGTTCATACCGATCATCCAGTTTGTAACAGTTAATGTCCGAACACCTTCGGCACGGTAAACTTGACGTTTTACACCTTTCGGCAAATCAAACACGACACCGCCGATTGTAACGGAAATCGGTAATGAACTGATATTGGTTAATTCAAGTGTTCCTGGTGTGATTGCTTTGATGCTGACCGATGCTTTGAACAATGCCGGAAGCCAAGGATCACGTCCCCAAAGAATATCGGCTGCCCACGCAATGGTTCGTTTGGCAAAAAACGCTTCCTTAACACTTTCAACAGTTCGTTCTTTAGCCAAAACCAACGTGATTGGACGAAGCGGATTTTGAATACCGTACATTTCCAATTC
>JAITIZ010000576.1 GCA_031279215.1 Planctomycetaceae bacterium | reverse complement strand
AACCGTTTTGATCAACCAACGCCACTTCAAAAGCGTCATTGATCATGCCTTCGCTTTGACCATCAAACTGGAGATTCCGAATATCCAGAACCATTGCCTGACCATTTTGTACGGTAAAGTTGGTTCGATATTCTGTTACGAACCGGTCATCCTCGACAAGACGTATCCATTCCGTTTGCGGTACAAAAACTTGAACTTGAACATTGACCGTGTTGGCATTCCACGTTCCGTCCTCATCGGTTGCAGTTGCGGTAATTCGCCGGACACCAATTTTATCGTAACGATGCGTCCATGTTGACGGATTCCCTTCGACGGTTTCAATACAATCATCTCCCCAATCAATTGTCCAATGAGTAATCGTATCAAGACCGGGATCAGAGCGGTTCAATAATTCAAGGTTGTACAAATTATCGGACACAATTTCGTCTTGACCCGAAATAATCAGCGTCGGCGGAACATTCCGCACGAAAATTTGTTTCGTCAGTTCAAGACGGATTTCTTCAATCCGATCCGGTGTTTGATTTCCTGTTTCAATATCACCGCCGCGATTGTTTTCAATATAGAGACAATCGGCGTATAATTGATACATTCCGGTTGCATACGCCGTGCGGACTTTCCAGATAATATCGTCAACAGAATACTTGAAATTAACATTCGTATTAAACACATTTAGTAACAGTTTTTATAATATCAATTTGATTGAAGTTTTATCTGAAATTGATTTTTAACCCGCCAACAAAAGTATCAACCGGATTACTAATTTTCTGAACGAAAAACATGAATGACAAATACATTGTGAGATTTTTTTATTTCAGTATTATGATTTTGTAATGGTTAAACTAAATTTCTTATATTATTTTTCTACAATTTTTCCATTTTGATCCCATTGTATTATTTGACCTTTTATTTGATTACCATAAAGTGTTCGATATTGTTTTGGATAACCAGAGGAATAAAAAGAAACTTCTGTAAGAGTTGGCTTGAAGTTTCTCATCGCAAAATGCTTAAAACTGCCTTCCTGATACAATAAAAGTGAACCCTCTTTCGAAAATTCCATCTTATAACCTTTGCTAATTCTATCGTTTTGTTCTTGAAGACACTCCAATGAAAGGGTGGTGTCCGTATTCCACAGTAACTTCAAACGAATCGGTCCGGAAATATCAGATAAATTATGTACAATAATATCCTTCGCTTTGTTTTCAATCAAACATGAAATTCGGTTTTGAATTGAGGTTAGTAAGGTTTGAATATTTGTATCATTTTGTTGCGGATACTGAATTAATCTAATTTTTTTCCAATCGAATAATGTCTCTTTATTTATATGTTTTGGTGTCTTATTTATAAAATCTCTTTCTTTTATGATTGCCTCAGCAAGCTCTTCACTTGTTGAAAAAGGATTAAAATCGCGGACAGAAGTATTGTTTTTAACTTGTCCCTTTATATCCCAAGTGATTGAATGTTTGTATTGATCACGGCTAATGATCAATTCGTTCAACATACTATCATTAAATAAGATACATTCATAAGAAGGTACACTCCCTCCCCCTGAATAATTTTCGTAATAACCCAACAAATGATGATCCTTCGTTAAATAAAGTGAAATAATACATAAAGTCATATTACTATCAACAGTACTATGAGCATCCTTCGTAATTTTTACATTGGACAAGTATGGAACCTCTTCTGTTTGTTGTTTTTGCTTTCCTTCGAATTCCGTAGAAAAACGATAGGTATAAATACACTCTACTGAAACCGCCGAAGAAACTTCGCTGATTTTCTTTTTATGGATTACTGACAAAGCAAAATCCCAATAATGATCGGGAATGGAGTATAACGCAGGAAAAGAGGTAATTTCGGCGTTATTAAAATCTATGATTTTTTGATAAACCTCTGAAGCACGTTTGAAAAACGGAACCAAATCTTCTTCGGGCAAAATATCTTTAGTTTGCTTTTGTAGTGCAGTTATATTGATTCCCTCTGGAAAATCAATTTCATCTCCTTTTAGTCTTATTGTGGTAAGACAAAAGAGGAATAACATTATCGCCAAACAAAATGCCTGATGTTTAGAAAAACTCATAAAAGTAAAATAAAGTTAAAGTAATAGATAGATTTAAGTTCAATTACAAAAAACAACAATATTACGTAACTAATATTTGTCGTATCATCTCTGTTACGGTTGAATAGCCAACCAATCTCCAAGAAGTTGTGGAATCGTCATCTCAATTGCAAAAGTTCTTCCAAATGGTATTTGTCCTTTAACTGTTTTACGAAAACGATCACGATTTACGTTTATACCACTGGTGTTAAGTATTTCAATGCAAGCATCTGTGCAGTTAAAATCAGATAATGTATAAATTCTCTCTTTATCAGTTACTCAAACTGTAAAAGAAATTTCGCTAATTTTACAAAATTCGCTGTAAAAACGCCTCAAAATACGGCTTTTTGTCGAGTTTTCGATGAGATTTGCTCATAAAAAACGAGTAAAAAAATAAAGAAAAATTTCCTATTTTTATGTCCAATTTACATTATTTTGTCGCATTTTGGTGAAAATTCAATGTTTTTGTTTTACAGTTTGAATCAGTAAAATGATTAAATGAAAAAACGTTATACCAAAAACCAATTGGAAAACCTACTCGTCACGAATTCAATTGTACAAAATCTTTCAGTGAAACAATCCAGAAATTTCTTCAAGGGGAACTTTCTTTATTCCACATTAGATCATTCGAGAGTT
The DNA here is from genome assembly GCA_031279215.1 of Planctomycetaceae bacterium. GTDB lineage: Bacteria > Planctomycetota > Planctomycetia > Pirellulales > Thermoguttaceae > WRKP01. The sequence goes on along the minus strand of JAITIZ010000576.1, from coordinate 3,796 downwards.
TTCCATCAACAAATGATCTGTATAAAGCTGGTAATCCGTTTTCATGAAATAAAATTTCCGTGCCACTAAATTTAAACTTTGTACTAAAATTTTTAATTGAAGGAATATTTCCTTCTCGATATAAATGAAGATGTCCATTCTTATGAAATATCATGGAATACCCTAAAATATTGTCATTTTTTTCAAAATACTGCTCAACAGAAACTTTTAATGTTCCATCTTCTTTCCATTGAAACCTTAAAAATATTTGTGATGCCGTATCATTCAAAAAAACATTATGTTTCAATAAATTTTCACGTTTTGAATCTTTTGTTGATGAAACTAATTCATTAATGAAATCTATTTTAGATTTGACTTTCTCTTCATAAGCAGATGTCAATTTTGGAGAAACGATTATTTTATCTAAGGAAAAATAATTATTTTTTTGTATTTCAGAATTTGTTTTAGAGGGAAATTCTTTTTTTATTGCAGGATAAGGTTTTTTCTTATCATTAATGATATTTCCTTTATTGTCTAATTCCACAATTCGCTGAAATCCGTGATTAAAATCGATATCGAACAATTGTTTTTTATTTGTTTGTAACAATAGTGAGTAACCATGAGATTGATCGGGTATAACATTTTCTTCATAAGAAAAAATAGAATTTTGATCAATAACAAGTGTTACAAAGCGATGACAATCTCTGCCAAACAAAATAAAATTTTCAAATGTTTCATTTTTATGCTCGATCATAATATCTTTACCCCATGTAATTTTAATTGTTTTAATGATCCATTTTGCTGATTGTTTAGGCAAATTAATATCATGAGGGGACACAATATATCGATATTCTAATAAAATATTATTGTCTCTATTAGAAAAAAATGGGTTATCTACGATAACAGGATGAAATGCTAAATCCTTTTCATTTTTTGTTTCAAAATGATCTAACGTTTTATTGGCTCGAACAAGAAAAAGTCTATATGCTTCATAATCAAAATCTTTAGGTAAACTTTTTATAATCTTGTCCACATCAATACCGGTTAATTTATCCGACTGCTCCGCCTTAACATTGTAAGGAAAGATAACAACAAGAGAAAAAACGATTATTAGTAAATTTGCAAATTTCATTGTTCAAAAGAATTAAGATAAATTTGATTATTTATTGTAAAACACAGTATTTAATAAAAATCTAAAAGGATAAAGAATCAAGATAATCAGCAAGAGCAGCAGGACAACTTGTTAATGAAAAAGAATATTCGAATACTTGATTATTTCCATACACCATCCCAATTTTCTTTTTCATATTTGGAACGTCAATTCCTGCCGCCTGCATTGCTGAAATACAAGCATCTGTACAATTATGTGAAGAAACTGTATAATTAACGTTTTTGGGTTGTGGGCTTTTCATACAATCAGCTTCAAGATGCATTGTATATTGAATTGCATTTCGCGCTTGATCTGCATCAATTATAAATACAAATCTCGTCGTTAATCCTTGATCTGGATTCTTAAAAAAACCGTAAGAAAAAACTGCATTAAAAGCACTATCATTTCCTGTGATTGTTCGAAACGCTGTTCGTAACAAACTATAATCTGGATTTTGATTAACATATGCATCATCAAAAGGATTGCCTGGGTAGAAACCAAACCATGTAGCTAAATAGTTAGAATATGGCTGTACCATGTAATCATTAGGAACACAATCAACTTTCCAAGAAGAATGTCCTGTTGCATGCAAAGCCGAGTTAAACGCTTCTGATAAAGATTTTCCTGGAGCATAATAAACATAAAAATCTGGTTCGTAAGGATAGCGTTCAAAACCGCCACGATTTACAGATGGAACAAAAGTTGTTTTATAAATAGTATGAAATTCATTTGTAATTACATTCCATGCGTAATCATTATTTTGAGCTCCGCTTCCTCCGATGAAGCCTGCTGTTCCAGAAAATTGTGGTTGATATTGTTTACATTCCGCATCGGGATTATTGGTACCACGATAATGAATATATCCTGGTCTATTTTCTTGAGGAAAAGAATAAGGTAACTGACGTACTTCATAACCGTCAATTAACACCCATGAGGAACTCGCGTCACCAGCAACAGAATCAACTTGTTTAAATACAGAACTATCGTCAGTGCTTACAGAAAGATATCGTGTCCAATTCTGTGTTTTTTGTGGCAAATCACTGAATGCGTTCGTTGTAGCGTTAGGTGCATTTTTACTCACTGTAGCCGAACGCTGATCATCAGCGATGCTTTGGGGTAAAATTCCTAAAAACAATAAAATAATTAGAAAATCGAACAAACGGTTACAATAACATTTAACAGTTAATGTCATTTTGAATTCTCCTTGTTTTTTGAGTTTGAGATAAAATAAACAACAATTTATTATTTGTTTAATAAATTTTTTCGTTCAAGGTCTTTAAGGATACTGTCTATTTGAGCAGCAATAGTTGTTTCATTATTGCGTTTCCGATAATCTCGATAGTATTTACTTGCAAACGAATAACATTTTTTTGCTTCATCAAGATTCTTGGATAACATCAATAAATCTCCCAAGTCTTTATATTTTTCTGCTAAGAATAATCTGGCATTATTGGCTTCTTTAGAATTTGGGTGTTTCTGAATGCATGTTTCATAAGCCCGGATTGAAAATTTGTATCCATCTAAACCGCCAATACGACTAATCCTATTTCCGTAGTAAAAATAGGCTCTTGCTTCGCTCGGAGTACCTTCAAACAATTTTGCTTTGTGAAAAAGATATGCCGTTTCGTCAAATTTCTTTTCCCAACACAAACAAGAAAAAATTCCAAGCATTACATACGCTAATTCGTTTTTCGAAAGTGTACCGAATTCCCGATTTTCTTCAAGCCGTTGGTAAATTGATAAGGCTTTTTGATGTTGTTCACTTTCGTAATATAAATCTGCTATCAATATTGCCATGCGGCGTTTCGTGTCTTTGAAACTTGCCATCTCTTCCGGCGTTGCATAAAGTGAACCTTTTTGATTGCGTAAATTCCATGTTAATCGTGCAAGTGTTGTCGCGTTTTCCCAACCGGATGCTTTTTGTTGCGCGTAAAATTCTTTGTCCAATTCCGCTAATAAATTCCAGCGTTTTTCCGCTGTTTCATAATCTTCTTTCGCAAACGCAATTAAACCTTGCAAGAGTGTAGCATCTTTTCGTTTGGAATTCCAGTACCACGAACAACTTCGATGATTAAAAAATTGTCCCGCTTTCGGTTGCGATAATTTTATGTTTGTCCAACGGTCTTTGTAACGTTCTTCTTTCGGCGGTTGGGAAACTTTTCGTACTGATTCCGGTAATTCAAAATCTTTTAAGTCTTTATCAAATTGTTGAACGTTATCAAACCATTCAGCGGCACGAGTCAACCATTTTTCGCCGTTGTCCACATCGAAAAAACTCACCAGATATGCTGTTCCAATATCCAGTAACACTTCACCGCGATACAATCCGTATTTGTTTTTCTCAAGAAATTTTTCCGCTCGTTCCTCCGCTTGTTGTAACGCTTTACGTCCAAACGGCGTACTTTCCCACATTTTCACAACAAATTTTAACCGTTCAACATACGCTTCAAGTCCAACCATAAATGGTTGTGCCATTGCGGTTCGTTTTGCCTGACGCAAATGGGCTTTGGCGTCTTCAAGTTCGTCGAGAACAATTTCGTAACGTTTCGCCGCTTCTTTGACAAACGCCGGATTGGAAAACAACGTCAAAATTTTAATAACGTAACATTCCGACGCTTCCGCACTCAACGTGTTCGGATAATTTTTAATAACGTCAAGATACATCCA
>JAITIZ010000503.1 GCA_031279215.1 Planctomycetaceae bacterium | reverse complement strand
TGTCGAAAGAATATGAAAAGTAAAGTATTATACTCATTACACTTGAAAATTCGATTTTTGAACACGGAATACATGGAACAATAATATTGGTAATGTATCAGTGGAATAATTTTTTTGGTCTATTTTATTATATACTTATCACTATCCACTATCAACTCTCCACTCTCAATAATCTCGCCCCACGCGGGGCTTTGTTCTGTTGGGCATTTTGACCGTAGGTTGCGCTTCGCTACACCTACGGTTATGCACATCTCGTCCCTGCGGGAGACTAAGAAAACATAAGAGATTAACGAAATGCCGCGAAAATAGAACCAAAAAAATTATTACACTGATATATTACTGAAATTCAAGATCGTTTTTTTGCAACAACATTTCTGTAAAACATTGTCTTTTAATTGTTTACATGAAGTGTTACTTTATTCTTGACCTATTGGTGATTCTTAATGTTCGTGATGGTGGTCGTGATCGTCATGATTGTGATTATTTTTTATTTGTGTTTCACTGGTTCCATTTTTTGATGTTTGGGCGATTGATTTCAATTCGTCCGGAACAATAATTGTCGGCATACCTTCCAATGTCCAACCCGCCGATTTAATGTCACCGTTTGGAAATGACCGTTTACCTGTCATTTTGACAAAAAAAGTTTCCGTTTCATTATTGTTGTTTGGAAAACTGACCGCATACAGAGTTACAACCGTATCTTGTTCATCGCTTGTTGTAACAGAAAGAGTTTTGTAATAAGAGACTTTCGCCTTACCGCCAAGCGCAAGTAAAACACGAATAAGTTTATTTTCAGTATAAGAATGAATTGATTTGTGTAAAAAATTGTTTTCGTACTGTTTTTTCCACCATTCTTCGGGTTTGTCAGACGCCGGGCGTTCCCAGTAAGGCGATGCCAAACCTTTGGCTAATGGAATATTATTGTGCTGTAATGCATCAAACCAAATACGGAAAAATCTATCGGCTTCAAGCCGAACTCCATATTGATAACTAGGCCAAAGTATCACCACTGCTGTTAACGAAACAATAGAACTACACAATCCAAGTTGCGCAAATCGTAACCCAGTTAATCCGCCTTCCGCCCTTCCAATAGACCCAATCGCAAAAAATGCAAGGAGAATCCCAAAAACACTAAGGAAAAAAAACCACGGCGTCATAAAAACAAGGAACGAAGTTATCCCGAATATTGCCGCCAGCAGTGCCGGAATACTTAACCGCGTGTACAACATGTCCTCTTCAGAAGCATCATTCCATGTTGTTGAAAAATACGTTTGATTTTCCGTCATAATAATTCCTCCCTATAATTTCATAATTTCATAATTTCATAATGATTTTTAATAATTGTTCCAGAAAAAAAACGTTGCGTTATTTTCGCCGCGGCGGAACAGTTCCTTCATAAAAAAGGGAATTTTTAGCTTTAACATTTTCCATGAGAGCCTTACGGCGTTCAAGATGGTTTTTCCGAAAATCTCCGTCTTCATCGAACTGAGTTGGTTTTGTAAACGATGCCAAATTTCCCGCCGTTAAAATACGTAACATCTGAATTTGTACAGAATCTCCCGCAACTGTTGCGTCGGGATTTTCACCAACCGGACTCAAATCCATCGTGAATAAGAAAAAACCATAAAGCGTAAGGAATAATAACGCCAACGCTACGACATTACCTGCATTTTCAATTGGGACAGCATATTTCACTTTGACCCGCGACATTACTCTGGTCAATTCGTTAATAATCAAAAACGCAACAAGAAAAATCAGCCAAACCGCAAGACAATCCGAAAGATAAAGCATCTTCGGAATATTCGTACTAATAATCGACGCAAGCGGTTCCCACCAAGCAATCGCTATCAATGCAGAAAAGAAAACACTAAATACCGAAAGAATATTTCCCCAAAAACCTTCTTTCCAACGTGTTCCGAAAATCGCCGCCGCAACCGCAAGCGGAACTCCATAAGTAAAACACGCAAATAATATAGAACGAACATCCATCTTTGTAGTTAATAGTTGATAGTTGATAGTTGATAGTTACATTTTCATCACTCTTGAAAATTCTTCAACTGTTGTTTCACCTTTGACAAGAAGATGGATTCCTTCGTACAAAAATCCGGTTTGACCTTCTTTGGTGAATTGTTGACGGATTAAAGCGGGATTAGGATTCGACAAAATCAATTCCCGAACAGAATCACTCAAAATCAAAAGTTCAAACAACGCCGTCCGTCCGCGATAACCAATTCCGTTACAATTCGGACAGACTCCGCGTTTCTTTTCTTCCGGTTCAGGAAGCGGAGTTCGGGTTCGATAAAACTCTTTCACCTGATCAGGACGAAGACCAAGTTGTTGAAGTAATTGCGGAGCGGGTTGGTAAGGCTCTTTACAAACCGGACACAACTTTCGAATCAAACGTTGATTAATCACCCCGCTCAAACGCGAAATAAATAACTGAGGCGGAATTTTTGTTGACAAAAACCGGAAAATCGCTTCCACTCCGTCTTTTGCCCGAGCGGTTGTAAGAAAAAGCCGCTGCATATCCACTTCATTGCAACACCGTTGCAGCGTTTCCAACGAAAACATGTCCCGAACAATTAACGCATGCGGCTCTTTAAACAACACGTCAGGAAGTACAGTCATCGGCGTTTCGCCTTTGGAAGAATCATACGAAGCTAACACGACATTTTCAATCGCTTCCGTTGATAAAACCGCATCCTCAACATTCACAACATCCCGCGTAAAACGATCACAAACCCGTATAAAAACATCCATCGAACTTCGTAATCCATTCGCAGGCGGCGCAGAAACAATAAAAATGCCCTGACTTGCATTGATTTGTTCCAAAAGTTTTGTTTGGATTTCCGGTCTCATACCGAGTTCGCCAAGATTTTTGAACGGAACCTTCGATGCAGTAAATTGAATCATCACCGCTTCACCGGTTTTCGTTCCTTGCGATGTAAATTCAGCCTCATATTTTTTCTTTTTTTTGCCTCCCAATACGGCAATAAATGTTCCGGTTTGTCGCGACCGCCGATCATTGGGGTTGACACCGATCAGGAGTTTCGCCGATTCAAGCATCTCTTCAAAAACATCCTTATTTTTCCCCTTTTCAATAACACGCGGAAACGGAGCCATGTCAAGCCAAACACCATCAACCTGATGCCGTATTAATGTTCGTTCCGGCGTGAAGTCAAAGATCATCGAAGTCGCATTGCTCGTTAGCGCATCAAAAATATTTTCACGGAATAAATTGTAACCCGGCGCATTCCTCGCAACAATAAGACGCCCTTGCAATATTTTCGGATCAATATTTTTTCCGGCAGATTCCATTTCAATAGACGGACCTATTTGATAACTCAGACGTTTTTTGACTTTGATTTTTACACCGATTTTATTCATCGCAACAGCGTAAAGATAATAAAGATGTTCCCCCGTCAGAACTTTTTCATGAGGCGGTAACGGTTTATTCCGCTTAACAACATAAATCATCACAGGAACAATACAAAGTAATAGTGTTGCCGGAAATGCAACCCAAAAAATCGGTACGAAAAAGAACACCGTTCCCAAAACAACATACAACATCAAATAAAGAAAATTAAGTGCTTCACGGCTTTCCTTTTTAAGACGTTCCTGATCAGAGTTCATCCAACTGGCACACCCAACCCATATCAAAAAAATAAAAATATAAATCGGTAACTTAATCGGACTAATGTAACTGCCTGGTCCCCACCAACCATCTTTGAGAATATCTCCGCTTGATTTTTGTACCGGAACAGCCGCATTGCCGCCGGCAATATTTTCAGCAGAAGCATTTCCGGCTGGGGCATTTTCACCGTCAGCAGGTGTTGCCGCATTGTTAAGCTCCGCATTACGTTGCGCATTAGCCTCGCTAATCTTTTGAATCGCTCCGCCGCGAGGAGCTTGTTTGGTTGCCGATTGAGCACCGCCGGCATCCATCTCCGTTCCAATAGACATGGCAGCTCCGGTATCCGTTAGGGTTTGCGCCAATGTTACACCGCCTGAAATCAATAACAAAATCAGTAACAGAAAAAATAACATCCCCGCATTCAGCAGCCGAGATCGTAATAAAAAATAAAATACCGAAATAAAGGAATTACAAATATTAAACATAGTTTTTAGTTGAAACATCTTTTAGATAACTTTATTCACAAACATTGATTGGTGTATTCATGACACTTGAAAATTCAGTTTTATAGGAATATACTCAGATACATTTATTCGTTCAAAAAATTACCGTTATTAAAGTAAGTTTTTGTAATAAATTTTTGTACGAAATCACATTTTCCGGTTTTGATTTTACATTGATAATCCGGTATTGTTATGAGTAAGTATCGGGCAGCCTTTCGATATTTTTATGTTGTCAATTTTTTGAACACTTACTTGTGAAAAATTCACCATATCTTTTAATATTCTATTTTCAAGGTCGAGCATCATTTCTGTTTGTTTAATAATTTCGTTTTTTATGGATTGATTTTTTGCGGCGATTTTAGAAAAGAGCAATCATCAACCAGCAATCCTACAACACTATAAAATACCGGGTTCTTTTACTTCGATACCTTTGAGTGCCATTTTGAGTGATTCGACATTGGGGGCGACTTCAAATGCGGTTGCTCGATCAATTTTTTTCATCATAACGAGGTCTTTGAGGCTCATTGTAAAATCTTGCATTCCTTCCAGAACGCCAATTCGAATGGCGTCGGATAATTTGGAATCTTTTTCTTCGAGAATTAATTTACGAACGGTTGCGTTAAAAATCATAACTTCAATCGTTGGAACTCGTGAAACACCCGGCATACATGAAGGCAAAAGTTTTTGAGCAACAATTCCTTTCATATTGAATGCTAATGCGCTACGAATTGCTTTATGCATGGAAGAAGGAAAGAGATCGAGAATACGTCCGATGGTACTTGGGGCGGAGGAGGCGTGAATTGTTCCAAAGACGAGGTGTCCTGTTTCTGCTGCGTGAATTGCGGTTTCGAAGGTTTCACGGTCACGCATTTCACCGACGAGCATGACATCGGGGTCTTCACGGACAGCGTGTTTCATACCAATACTAAAATCGACAACATCTTGTCCGATTTCGCGTTGATTAATTAAACATTTATCGTCGGTGAAGAGAAATTCGATTGGGTCTTCGAGGGTGAGGATATGTTTTCGGTAATGCCGGTTAACCCAATTGAGCATTGAGGCGATTGTCGTACTTTTTCCAGAACCTGTAACACCTGCCAAAAGAATCATTCCTTGGGAAAATTTACAGAGTTCGTAAAGTGAGGGCGGAATATGTAATTTTTCCAAATCGGGGATAAAGTTATTGATACGCCGTGCTACCAAACCAAGATGTCCCATTTGTTGCAACACATTGACACGAAACCGCCAAGGGACGCCGTCAACTTCGCATTGATGTGAGAAATCTGCTCCGCCGGTATCATTGAGGATTTTCCGGTTACGTTCATCCATTGTTGGAAGAATGAGGCGGGTCATTTCTTCGTCGTCAATGGGACCGCGTTCCAGATTCCGAAGTTCACCTTTGATTCGAACAAACGGCGGACGATCTACTTTCAAATGTAAATCGCTGCCTTCCAGTTTAACCAAAGCGCGATAAAGTTTATCGAGTTCGTATTCTTTTTTCTTTTTGACAAAACGTTCTGTCAGGGTATTAATATCAACGGACATTGGAATTTTTCAGTGTTGGGAGACAAAAAGGGTTCCTTGACACAATCCTACACCTAATTCGGATAGAAACAAATAATAAAGGAACAAGCTTACAATCAGTTGAACAGTTTATTAAATAACTCCAAAAATACTCATAATAGTTAGTTTGAGACGTTCTTATTATGTTATAAAATTATTTGTTTAAGAGATAGGCAATCCCTTAAAAATATCCAATAAACTATTTTTTCGACTTGTTATCTTATCCGATACATTGAATTTTTTCAACACCCCCTTATCAGGCAAGTCGGAAAAAACATAGAAAAAAACATAGAAAACAAAGAGTTATCTATTCAGCAGCAATTCTATTTGTTTATCATCCGGTGTCATTATTCTATGGAATTTTTGTTTGAGTTTAATAAAGGTATTCGCATAGAGTAGGCGAGGGAGTATAAGTTTAGATTTAGCCCTAATTCTGTTTCGGAAGCAACAGACCGCCGACTTGTTCCTCGGATAGGGGATCTCAAGTTTCTGCTTTAACTTTCTGTACCCGCTGTTCCTCGTATCCTGTATCCCGGATTGTCTGATGACTGCAAGTACCTGTTATACTCATTACACTTTAGGGAACTTCTAAAAACCTAATGTAAAAATTTATTGTTAGAAGGAACGCGGTCGTCTCGACCGCATTTTTAGGCGTTTTTTGTAAAAAAACAGTGCAGGCGAGACGCCTGCGTTCCTCC
>JAITIZ010000495.1 GCA_031279215.1 Planctomycetaceae bacterium | reverse complement strand
TTCTTGATGCGAATATCAAATGCGGCAATTCATTAATTTCCGATTTGAAAATTGATCCGGTCAAAGCATTCGACTGGCACAAAGAGTTCCCCAAAATTTTTGAGAAAGGCGGTTTCGATATTGTTGTTGGAAATCCGCCTTATGTTGATTCGGAAACAATGGTCAACGCCGGTTTAACAGTTCAACGAGAATATTTGTCGCAAATAATGAAATATACGCGAGGTAATTGGGATTTGTATATTGCTTTTTTGGAACGTTCTTTTGAATTGTTGAAACATGGCGGACTTATGTCGATGATTACTTCCGACAAGTGGCTTCTCAAACCTTATGGTCATGCAATTCGGCAAGGAATGTTTCATAAATTGATTTTTCTGACAGATTGCGGTAGAAATGTTTTTTCAGATGCAACAGTTGATACGGTTATTGTTGGAATTGATACGAAAAATTCTGCCGAAATACAAACTGCCAAAATAAGAGGCACTAAACTCACTCTTCTCGGAAAAACTGATAAATCAGAAATTTTGTTGCATGATCATTTGGATTGGTTGTTATCGGATTCAATTGATTTCATTAAAAAAATTCAGAAGATAAAAAATACAATCGGTAATATGCAAGGTATTTCATGTGAAAATGCTTGTGCGGCTTCGGATTGTTATAAATTGAAACCGTTTATTGAGGAGAGAGATTTTCGTCCCAATAACGATCTCAAGATAATAAATACCGGTACAATTGCCAAATATATTCCGTTGTGGGGGCTTGCGGAGATGACTTACTTGAAGGATAAATACAAAAAACCGGTTATTGATAAATGTCAATTTCTGGAACATTTTACGAACTCGTATGGGCAAAAAAGTATTCGTCCCAAATTGATTATTAAAGGATTAACATTGTTAGATGTCTGTCTTGATGAGAAAGGAATAATCGTTCCGGGAAAGGCAACAACAATTATTCTGGAAGACACAAATGATATTACAAAATTACGTGCGGTAATGGCTTTGCTCAATTCAAAATTGGCAATTTACTACATCGGAAAAAAATACCGCGGCGCAACATATAATCAGGGAGTTGTATTTACTACAGCAATGATCTTAAATTTACCGTGTCCCGATACATTTCCTAAATATGTGGAAAAACTGGCAAAATCGTCTGTTCAAAGGGAAAAAATATCTCCACAACTTTTTGAAACACGTATTGACTTTTTACATTATGTTCGGGATAATTTGCGGGATGTTCGGATGACAGAGACATTGATGCGGTTTGACGAATTGAATTTTGCACAATTTGCGTCGAAATTATCAAAACAAAAAATCACCATTTCACCAAAACAACAAAACAAATGGGAAGATATTTTTAACAATTACCAATCAACATGCCGAAACCTGACAAAACAAATTACAAAAATTGATTATGAAATCAATCAATTCGTGTACGAATTATATGGTTTGACGGAAGAGGAAATTAAACTTCTATAACTGTTCCATAAATTATTTGCTTGATGAGAAACAATACGATCACTACTGGATAATTACCGATTAATATATTTTTACGATAACTAATTATTATTTAATTTTAATTTTAATTTTGATTTATAATGAGTGATAGTCATTCGGAAATTCTGGATCATATTCTTTTTTCAATGATTGAAGGGATTGGATCAAGAACATATCAACGTCTTTTGGAACAGTTTGGCAGCGCAACAGAAATACTGAACGCTTCATATCGGGATTTGAGCGGTTTCGAGTTCCTGAAACCGGATACGGCTTTGCGATTGGCTGCGGCAAGACAAAATCTTGATCCCAATCTTATTCTTGAACTTTGTCAACGTGATCGGATTGACATTATCACGCTTCATGATTCGCAATATCCGGAACCGCTTCGGACAATTCATGATCCGCCGCCTATTTTATACATTAAGGGAAAAATTTTGCCGCAGGATACATTTTCGATTGCGGTTATAGGAACTCGCCGAAATTCGGCTTATGGTTGCCGTCAGGCGGATCGTTTGACAACAGCTCTTGCTCATTATGGATTTACAATTATTAGCGGTTTAGCATTAGGAATTGACGGGATTGCTCACCGTGCCGCCTTAAAATCCAATGCCCGAACTCTTGCCGTGTTGGGAAGCGGACATCACCGAATTTATCCGCCGGAACATGAAACACTTGCCGGACAAATTATTGATTCGGGCGGTGCGGTGCTGAGTGAATATCCGCCGTTACATCAATCATCAAAATGGACATTTCCGCAACGTAATCGGATTGTCAGTGGTCTTTCGCTTGGTGTTCTTGTTGTGGAATCGCCATTGCGAAGCGGTGCCATGATTTCCGCCGGAATTGCCGGAGAACAAGGTCGGGATATTTTTGCGGTTCCGGGTTCCATCGAATCCACCAACTCACAAGGTTGTCATCAATTGATTCGCGATGGAGCTTATCTGGTTGAATCTGTTGATGACATCTTAAATATTCTCGGTCCGTTACGGCAAAAAGTCTTGCTGTTCAATAAATCACAAAACCCAACCCCTATTCGGCACCCAAACGAAATATCACTAAACGAAATCGAATTAACAGTGTTACGTTCCATCGGAATGACCGCAACTCCCCTCCACAACATCATAACAACCACCGGACTCGAAGAACAACAAGTTATTGCCGCATTAAGTGTCTTAGAAAAAAAACGAATCATTCGGCAAATCTCTCCTATTATATTTGTCAAAATGTAATATACTTCTTGCAGCCATCAATTTAATTTTTCAAGCTCATGATCAACAGCAATCATTCCGGCTAAAATCCGCATCTGATTTACCGGTTATCTCACGAACACGAATTAAGTCCCGCCCATACGCATTATCGGTTGGGGGTAAATTCGCAAACAATAACTCCAACAAAAGTAATCGAAAATAATAAGCACAATGTTTCGGTAAACAACTTGCAAGTTTTGTTGCTTATTGATTAAATTGTGATACCGTGTTAGACTTATGGGAACTTCTAAAAGCCTACCCTGTAAAAATTTTGTTTCTCGAAAAATAAGAACTAACAACGAATTTTTAGATAAAATATTAGGTTTTTAGAAGTTCCCGCTTGCAACACTATTAACTAATCCACTATTCACAATTTAACTATTCACAATTTAATTATTAAGGAAACTTAATTTATGAAACCAACAGACATTCAAATTATAAACGTAACTTGTTCCGTACAGCCTTTCCAATATCGAAGTCCAATGAAATTTGGAGGCCGAGTTGTTCGTGATGTGGTTGTTTTTGATGCGGCAGTTAAAGTTAAAAGCCGTAACGGTAAAACAGCGGAAGGTTTTGGTTCGATGACGATGGGCAATATTTGGGCGTGGCCCGCCGGTAAAACAGAACCGGCAGATTCTTTGGAAACAATGATCCGGTTTGGTAAAAAAGTTGTCCAGACCGCCGCCGAATACCGAGAATGGGGACATCCGCTTGAATTAACTTATGATTTTTCAAAACAATATTCTCCGCTTGCAGAAACAGTTATTGAAAAAGCCGATGCGGAATTGATTCCAAAACTCGCGCAACTTGTTGCCGCCAGCCCGTTTGAAGCGGCGGTTTTCGATGCCTATGGACGGGTTCACAATGAAAATGTTTATAATCTTCTTTCAAAAGAATTTTGTAACCGTGATCTTGCTTATTATCTTGGTAACGAATTTCAAGGTGAATATCTTGATCAATACACGCTTCGTCATCCGAAAGACCGGATGCCGTTGTATCATTTAGTTGGTGCGCTTGATCCGTTGACGGATGCCGATGTGAAAGAACCGCTCAATGATGGTTTACCGGAAACTTTTGCCCAATGGATTCCGTTCAACGGTTTGACACATATTAAGATCAAATTGAATGGCGATCAACTTGACTGGGATGTGGACAGGGTTGTTACGATTGACCGGATCGCGGAAGAGGAACAAGCGAAACGGGGTTGTACGGATTGGGTCTATTCCGCCGATTTCAATGAACGTTGTCCGAATGTCCAATATGTTCTCGAATTTTTACACAAAATTAAGGAAAAATCTCCGAAATCAATTCATCGGTTACAATACTTGGAACAACCAACCAATCGAAATTTGAAGGCGTTTCCAGAAAATAAAATGCATCAAGCGGCAGCAATTAAACCGGTGGTGATTGATGAATCGTTGGTTAATTTGGAATCGTTGTATGACAGCCGTACGATGGGTTATTCTGGTGTTGCGCTCAAGGCGTGTAAAGGTCAATCGGAAGCCTTACTCATGGCAGCGGCAGCGCAAAAGTATAAGATGTTTCTGTGTGTACAGGATTTAACTTGTGTCGGAGCCTCATTCCTTCATTCCGCAACTCTTTCCGCACGAATTCCGACGATTGCGGCAATCGAAGGCAATGGACGACAATATTGCCCAAAAGCAAATACCGGTTGGGATAAAAAATATCCGTCCATGTTTGTTATCAAAGATGGAACTCTTGGAACTTTTGTTCTTAACGAACCGGGGTTAGGTTTTTCTAAATAAAAAATCGGTAAACTTCTATTTAGTCTGCCGGTTACACAGAAATACGCGGATTATTGTCAGAACAATAATTTTTGTGATTGTTTTAAAAATCATTCAATCATGGCAACTTCTAAAAACTAATATTAGTAGGAACGCAGGCGTCTCGCCTGCCCTGTTTTTTTACAAAAAAACTCCTAAAAATGCGGTCGAGACGACCGCGTTCCTTCTAACAATAAATTT